>JAITDF010000302.1 GCA_031282705.1 Opitutaceae bacterium
GATAAACATCGCCGACCCGACGCCCGACGCCGTCACCAGCGCCGGCGCCGGCGCCTACGCCTACGACGGCCACATGCTTTATCTGTGCGGCTTCCTGATCGTGGGCGAGCCGCTCTCCGCCCCGATACTCACCGGGCCGGCGCCGACGCATTAATCCCAAGTGACGTTACGCATCTCCCTCGTAGCGCAGCGCAGACTGGCGGATTGTCGCGCCGTTCGGAACCAAGTCCGCGGCACGACAGGCAACTGGCGCGGCAACGTGACGTCCCGCAGGCAGGCGGACTGCCGCTTCGCCCGGAACCAAGCCGGCCTCCGGGCCGAAGGCCCGCAAAACGAAGGCCTGCAACCAAGCCCATACCACGCAAAAAGCCCGCAAGCAGGCGCGGGCTTTGAAGCAGACTTGGAAGTCTGCGGTACGTCAGACACCGGCACTACGACGGTTTGCCCCTACGGGACACGGCGTCGGGCCGGTGTTGCGCCCTACGGGACACGGCGGCGGGGCGGTGCGGCGGCGGGGCGGGCTTGCTTTTGGGGTCAGTCCAGCACGGGGGTTTCGGCCAGGGCGGAGTCGAGGGATTGCAGGAGCGCGGCGATGGTTTCGTCGGTCTCGTCGCCCATGTTCGAGATGCGGAAGGTTTTTCCCTTCAACTTGCCGTAGCCACCGTCGATCATGAGGGCGTGCTTGGTTTTCAGGATTTTGTTCAGCGCGGGCAGGTCGACGTTGAGGGTGTTGGCGAAGCAGTTGAGCGTGATGGAGCCGTGGATTTCCCGGGGGAAGAGTTTGAAGCCTTTCGCAAACATGAAGTCGCGGACGGTCCGGTTGAGCCGGGCGTGGCGCGCGAAGCGGGCGTCGATGCCCTCGGCCTTGATGTCTTCGAGTTTCGACTTGAGCGCGTAGATGAGGGCGATGCAGGGGGTGCTGGGCGTCATGCCTTTTTCGTGGTTGGCCTGGAATTCGAGGAAGTCGAAATAGTAGCCGCGGTCGGGGAGGGTGTCGGCGCGGGCGAGGGCGCGGGCGGAGACGGAGAGGAGCGCGAGGCCGGGCGGGAGCGCGAGGGCTTTTTGCGAGCCGGTGATGAGCACGTCGATGCCGAGTTCGTCCTTCTTGATCGGCACGGCGCTGAAGGAGCTGACGGTGTCAACGATGGAGATGACTTGGGGGAATTCGCGGATGGCGGCCATGAGCGCGGGCAGGTCGCTCATGCAGCCGCAGGAGGTTTCGTTGTGGATGAGCGTGATGGCGTCGTACTGGCCGGTGGCGAGTTCGTTGCGGATGGCGCCGGGATCGAGGGGCTGGCCCCATTCAAATTTGAGCGCGGTGGCGTCCTTGCCGCAGCGCCGGGAGACGTCATACCATTTGTCCGAGAAGGCGCCGTTCATGCAGTTGAGCACCTTCTTTTTGACGATGTTGCGGATCGCGCCTTCCATGCAGCCCCAGGCGCTGCTGGTGCTGAGGTAAACGGGGTCCTTGGTGAACATGAGCGCCTGGAGGTCGGGCTGGATGGATTGATACAGCGCGACGAAGTCGGGGCTGCGGTGGCCGATCATCGGCCGGGCCATGGCGCGCAGCGTTTTTTCAGAGACGGCAACGGGGCCGGGAATGAAGAGTTTGTAGCTCATGTGTGTGGTGTGGTGTGATGTGGTGGTGTGGATTCGCGGGTTTTGGAAAAAAAGTTTGTCGTTCCCGGCCGTTTAATCGTTCTCGTGCCCTTACTCGTTCTCTTTATTCTTTCCTCTTTATCTTTCTCTTTCCTCTTTATCGTTCTCTTTTTCCAAATGCTGAAGTGGACGGAGGAAAAAGGATGAGGCGGAGGAAGAAAGATAATAAAGATAAAGAGAAAGAGGAAAGAGAAGATAAAGAGAGAACGAGAACGAGAACGAGTAAGAGAATGATTGGGCTTTGGGGGGGGCGGGGGGGTTATTTGGCCGAGACTTTGATGACTTTGCGGTTGGCGTCGCCGAGGACGAGGACGGTGGGTTTCCAGCCTTCGGCCTCCTTTTCATCGACGAGGGCGAAGGACATGATGGTGACGAGGTCGCCGCGTTTGCCGAGGTGGGCGGTGCCGCCGTTCAGGCTGATGGTTTTCGAGCCGGCGGGGGCGGGGATGGCGTAGGTCTCGAAGCGTTCGCCGTTGGCCATGTTGCCGATGAGGATGCGTTCGTAGGCGCGCATGCCGGCCAGCGCCATGAATTCGCTGTCGATGGCGAGGCTGCCTTCGTAGTTGAGGCTCGTGTCGGTGATCTCGGCGCGATGAATCTTGGACTTTACCAGATTGAGTTGCATGGATTGAGCGGCATCGTGATAGAAGCTCGCCAAGAAACGCCGATTGTTTTTTAGCGTCAATCCTCAACTCCCGTCCGCCAACTTCCGTCCGCCAACTTCCGCCGCCATGTCCTCCTGGTTCAAGAAAAAGTCCCGCGCCTTCGAGCAATTCGCCATCAATGTGTTTTTCGGGCGCGCGGAGGGCACGGCGGCGATGGTGCTCACGGCGGTGTTGCAGGTGTTTTCGTATTTGTTCAACGGGGTCGTGCAGGCGCGCTGGTGGCTGTATCGCAACCGGATTTTCCACGACCAGCCGCTGGGGTGCCTGGTGGTGGTGGTGGGCAATCTCACGGTGGGGGGGACGGGGAAGACGCCCGTGGTGGAGAAGTTTGCCCGCGCGTTGCGCGACCGGGGGCGGAGGGTCGCGATCCTGAGCCGGGGCTACAAGAGCAAGTCGCCGCCGTTCTGGAAAAAATGGCTCAACTGGATCACGCACGCCGCCGAGCCGCCGCCGCGCATCGTGAGCGACGGGGAGCGGGTGCTGCTCGACTCGGAGCACGCGGGCGACGAGCCGTTCATGCTCGCGCGCAACCTGCCCGGCGTGCTGGTGCTGGTGGACAAGAACCGGGTGAAGGCGGGCATGTATGCGATCAAGAAGTTCGGCTGCGACACGCTCGTGCTCGACGATGGTTTCCAGTATCTGCCGCTCAAGGGGCGGCTGAATCTGCTGCTGGTGGACAAGACCAACCCGTTTGGCAACGGGTTCATGCTGCCGCGCGGCATCCTGCGCGAGCCGGTCAGCCATTTGAAGCGGGCCAGCTATGTGTTTCTCACCAAGTCCAACGGGGAGCGGGACCCGGAGCTGGAGGATCTCATCCACAGGCACAATCCGGGGGTGGACATCATCGAGTGCGCGCATCGTCCGCATGACTTGCGTCGTTTCGGCGCGGGGGGGGGCGGGGAGCGGATGCCGCCGGGGCATTTGAGGGGGCGGCGGGTGGCGGCGTTTTCGGGCATCGCGGTGCCGGAGGGTTTTGAGAGGTTCCTGCGGGATTTCGGCGCGGTCATCGTCCATGCGCGGCGGTTCATGGATCATCACCGGTTCAACCGCGCCGACATCGAGGCGGTTTTCGCGGGCGCGCTGGAGCAGGGGGCCGATTTTGTGGTGACGACGGAGAAGGATGCGGTGCGCATCGACGAGGGGTGGCCGTGTCCGCTGCCGTTGTATTATCTGCGGCTGGAGATCGACATTTTGCGCGGCGCCGCCGATTTCGACGAGGCGGTGGAGCGGATTTGCTTCCCCGGCGCGGTGGCGTTGCCGTGAGGCGGCGGGGGGGCGGCGGCGGCGGAAAATGGGAGATATGGGAGGGATGGCACCTTGGAGGAGGCCATGCTTCCCATAACTCCCATAGCTCCCATTTCTCCCATTTTCCGAAACCGCGGCGGGTTTCCTAGGGTTTCCAGCGGCGGAGGAGGAGGGAGTTGCTGACGACGGAGACGGAGCTGAAGGCCATGGCGGTGCCGGCGACTATGGGGTTGAGAAAGCCGAGGGCGGCGAGGGGGATGCCGATGAGGTTGTAAATAAAGGCCCAGAAGAGGTTTTGCTTGATTTTGCGGAGGGTGGCGCGGGAGAGGCTGATGGCGGAGGGGACGGCGGAGAGGTCGTCGCGCATGAGGACGATGTCGGCGGTCTCGACGGCGATGTCGGAGCCGGCGCCGA
The DNA here is from genome assembly GCA_031282705.1 of Opitutaceae bacterium. GTDB lineage: Bacteria > Verrucomicrobiota > Verrucomicrobiia > Opitutales > Opitutaceae > Termitidicoccus. The sequence goes on from JAITDF010000302.1 coordinate 3,984, forward strand.
TGGCGAAGCTGATGTCGGCGGCGGCGAGGGCGGGGGCGTCGTTGATGCCGTCGCCGACCATGGCGACGGTGGTTTTGCCGTTTTGCTTGAGGGCGGCGACGCGGGCGGCTTTGTCGGCGGGGAGGCAGTTGGCGATAAATTCGTCCACGCCGGCCTGGGCGGCGATGGCGCGGGCGGCGCCTTCGTTGTCGCCGGTGAGCATGATGACGCGGATGCCCATGCGGCGGAGGCGGTCGATGGCGGCGCGGGAGGTGGGGCGGAGGGTGTCGGCGGCGGCGAGGAGGCCGAGGAGGCGTCCGGCGCGGGCGAGGGCGACGATGGTTTTGCCTTGGGCCTGGAGGGTGGCGGCGAGGGTGGTTTCGGCGGGGGGGAGGGGGACGCCGTTGGCGGCGAGGAAGGCGGGGGAGCCGAGGAGGAGGGGGGCGCCGTCGTGGGT
>JAITDF010000437.1 GCA_031282705.1 Opitutaceae bacterium
CACCTCGCGCCGGCGCCGGGCGGGGCGATAAATCGCCCCGTCAAAAGCGGTGACAAGTCACCGCACTCCAAAAATACCGGCGGCTTCGCCGCCGCGTCCATCCGCCCTCGCCGCGTAACTTCAGTTATTAAAAACAGGTTGGAACAATCCATGTCAGGCGTCCCTCTGTTACTTTTCGTTCCCTTGGTTGCCTTCTGTTCGTTTTTATAACCTCTCGCGAGAGCGGAAACGATTGGACGGGGAATGATGCCGGCGGGGTGACATCGCTTTGAATCCCCCCCCTGAATTCGGACACGCGGCACATGGGGCTTGCGCGTTTGCCGGCGTGATGGTTTGCTGCGCGTCCCTCCTTCCCATGAACACATCCGAATATCTCAATTCACTTTATTCCCTGTCCGGCAAAGTCGCGGTCGTCATCGGCGGCACCGGCGAGCTTTGCGGCGCGATGGCCGGGGGACTCGCGGGCGCGGGCGCCGAAGTGGTGCTCGTCGGGCGCAACCAGCAGAAGGCCGATGCGCGCCTCGCAAAAATCGAGGCGGCCGGCGGCAGGGCCTGGTTCCAGCCCGCCGAGGCGGGCAGCAAGGCCGAGTTGCAAAAACTGCTCGACACAGTGCTCGCGCGTTCAGGCCGGGTGGACATCGTCGTAAACGGCGCGGGCGTGAATTCCGCGACGCCGTTTCTCGACATCGCGGAGGACGAGTTTGACCGTATCATGGGCGTCAACTTCAAGGGGGTGTTTTTCAGCTGCCAGGTTTTTGGCCGGCATCTCGTCGGGCGAGGGCAGGGCGGCTCGATCATCAACATCGGCTCCATGTCCGGTCTCATCCCGCTTTCGCGTGTGTTCACCTACTCGGCAAGCAAGGCGGCGGTGCACAATCTTTCCAAAAACCTCGCGCGCGAGTGGGCGGCGGCCGGGGTGCGGGTCAACACGATCATCCCCGGCTTTTTCCCCGCGGAGCAAAACCGCAAGGTGCTCACGCCCGATCGCGTGGCCAGCATCATGGGGCACACGCCGATGAAACGTTTCGGCGAGGCCGGGGAGCTCATCGGCGCGACGCTGTTGCTCGCGAGCGGCGCCGGCTCGTTCATCACCGGCTCCGAAATCGTGATCGACGGCGGTTATCACGCGATGACGATCTGAGCGGAACGGCGGTTCGCGGAGGAAACGGTGGTGGTTCGCGGAGGTTCGTATTGGATGACGGGCGCCCGCGCCATGCGCCGCTGCATCCCCGCATCGCATCGCCGCATGGCATCGCGTATCGCCGGGCAGGACCGCCGGACAGGACGCGCCCCCCGCTGCCGCCGGCTGTGCGCGCCGGGCACCGCCGACTGCGCCGGGAGCGGCCGGCTGCGTGTGCAAGGCGCCGCCGGCTACGCGTGCGGAGTGCGTTGCGTGGAGCCGCGCAGATAGACGGCCGGCACGACCAGGATTTCGCGGGGCCGCTCGTCGGAACCGCCAAGCTGGTGGAAGAGCAGCGGCACCGCCTCGGACACCATGGCGTCGTTCGCGCCGGCGAGCGTCGAGAGCGGCGGCGTGAAAAACTCCGCCAGCTCATGGTCGCCGACACCGACCACCGCCACGTCGCCGGGGATGGAGAGGTGGTGCTGCTGGAACGCGCGATACGCGCCCACCGCGAGGCTGTCCGTCACGGCAAAAAGCCCGTCGCACCTGCCGCCGCCCGCGAGGAATTTGTTGAGCGCGGTGATGGCGTGGCGCGGTTGCAGGCCGTCGCTCACGATGGTGGCGGGCGGTTGCTTGCGGCGCGACTTGACGGCCCGCTGAAACGCCGCCACGCGCTCCGCGGTCGCCTGCGTGAGCGACCGGCCGTGGATGACCGCGGGCCTCTTGCAGCCCACCTCAAACAGGACCTCCGCCGAGCGGCGGCCCACGAAGTCGGGGACCTCCAGCACGCAGAAATAGCCGGGGATGCGGCGGCCAAGCACGACGGCGGCGCAGGTGAGCCGGGCATTGGCGAGAAACTCGTCGTCGGCGGGGAGCGTGTTGGTGATGATGACGCCGTGATAGCGGTCGGCATCGAGCAGGCCCGGCTTCTCGGAGAGGCGCCCGGCGTGAAACATCTCGATGGCGACGGCGTAGCGCGTGTGCTGGGTCGAGCGCGCGTCCACCTCGGACTGGAGGGCGTGCAGCGCCTGCCCGACGAGCGGCAGCGGCGCCTCGAACGAGGTGAGGATGGCGAGGTCGAACTGCCGCGTGGAGGGCCGGTGCGAGCGCAGGCGGCGCCCGGCCATGTTGGGCACGTAGCCGAGTTCCTGGGTCGCCTCGCGCACGCGCTTCGCCGTGGCGGCGGAGATGCGCCGCTCGACTTGGCGGTTCGACAGCACGGATGACACCGCCGCCGGCGACACGCCCACATGCCGCGCGATTTCGTAAATGGTGACGGCTGGCTGGTTGTCGTTTGTTCTCATCATGTTTATCGGAAAATGGTTTTATTCAAATGGCTTTGCTAAAATAAACTTTAGCAGAAGATGGAAGTCGAGTTTTTTGTTGCGATTCCTGACAGGGGGGCGATTCAAGGCACCGCCGCCCCCGCCGCCGGTGTCTTTCCTCATCCCGCTTTCCTCTCCATTTTTTGGTTTGCCGTCATTTTCGATGAAACAGCTGATGGGACGCGGCGGCGGCGATTTCGCCGTGCCGGTGGAGGGCGCAAGTCCGGCAAAACAGAAAGACACCCGGCTGCTGCCGGCGCTGCTGGCGCTGGTGGAGCCGGACGCGCGTGGCGATCCGCAATCCCCCCTGCACTGGACGATCAAAAGCACCCGGTGCTTGCCCGGGAGCTGACCGGGCAGCAACACCCCGCCAGCCATGCGACGGTCGCCAACTTGCTGGGCGAGGCGAAGTTCAGCCTGCAGGCCAATCGCAAGACGCGGGAAGGAGGAGTGCATCCGGATCGCAATGCGCAGGTTGAGCACATCAATGGCCGGGTCGCGGAGTTTCTGCGGCGCGGACAGCCCGCCATTTCGGTGGACACGAAAAAAAAAGGAGCTGGTGGGGGACTTCAGGAACAGCGGTCGCGAATACCGGCCCCAAGGCTGTCCGGAGCTGGTGCGCGTGCATGACTTGCCCCTTCGGGGCTTGGGTTTTTCTTGATGGATTCCGTGGGTTCCTCGCTGCGCTCGTCACCCACGGCTAAATGCTTGACACCCTTCGGGGCGAAATCCGCCGACACCGGCGCCTGCCGCCCCGCCGGGGCTGAAACGCTGCGTCCCTTCGGGACTGAAAAGGTCAAGCGCTGTCTCCGCTTTGCGGCGGCGTGATGTGAAATCCATTCAAAATAGCGGGGGGCTTTTTTCAGAGGTTCCCATTTGGGATTTTGGGATTTTTTGGGAGCAGAATTATAGGCACTTTGAAAAATCAAAAAACAACATGAAATCATTGAAAAGCTCACGCGAAGGCTTTTGGGACGCAGGGCAAGCGTCCCGCTTGCCTGACGGGAGCAGGATGCTCCCGCCACTTCGGGACGGCGCGCTTTGCGCGCCGTAAGGAAAGCGGGACGCTTGCCCTACGCCTCTCCAAAGCCTCCGCATGAGCGTTTCAATGACTTCAGGTTGGTTTTTGATTTTTCA
>JAITDF010000442.1 GCA_031282705.1 Opitutaceae bacterium
CCACCGCTGCACTCCCGCCCCCCAAACCCCTCGCCCCCGCGCACAACGAAACCTCCACCAACGCCCGCCCCGAATTCACCTGGACGGCGGTCGCCGGCGCCGCCGCCTACGAAATCGAGATCGCCGCAGATTACGATTTCAAGACCATCGTCCACCCGCTCACGCGCGTCACCGGCGCCAGCTTCACCCCGGCCCGGCCGCTCCACCCCGCGCAGCGCTTCTGGCGCGTCCGCGTCATCGACGCCGACGGCAAACCCGGCCCGTGGAGCGCCGCCTTTGTTTACAAACTGAAACCCCCGCCGCCCGCCGAAACCCGCCCGGCCGAGAGCCGCCCGGCGGTTTATCCGGCGCACAACCAGGAGGGCATCGTCCAACAACCCAGCTTCACCTGGCCCGCCGAACCCGGCGCCGCCGCCTACGAAATCGAAATCGCCGCCGACCACGACTACAAGAAAGTCGTCCTGCCCCCCACCCGCGTCGAGACCCCCCGCTACGTCCCCCTCGCGCCTCTCTACCCCTCCGCCCGCTTCTGGCGCACCCGCCCCGTCGCCGCCGACGGCGCCCCCGGCAAATGGTCCGGCACCCGCGTCTATAAACTCCGCGAGCCCGCGAACAAAATCAACATCCCCGCCACCGCCACCCTCGCCCAGATCCGCGCCGCCATCGACGCTGCTCCCGACGACTCCCTCATCACCTTCGCCCCCGGCGCCACCTACCGCATCCAACCCGACGAAAGCGAGAACTTCCTCACCCTCGAAAAACGCGACGACCTCATCCTCGACGGCAACGGCTCCCTCTTCATCATCGAGACCCCCACCGCCGGCGCCGTCCGCATGGCCGGATGCCGGCGCGTCACCCTCCGCCGCTTCCGCTTCGATTACGACCCGCCGCCGCACTCCATCGGCACCGTCGTCTCCGTCAACACAACCGGCAACCCGTCAAACACCGCCCCCGCCGGCGCCACCGCCGCCGCCGACAAAATCACCGCCCCCGCCACCGCCGGCGCGGCAGCGCCCCCAATCGTTTCGAGGCCGAAGGCAGACAGTCTGCCAAATCGAAAATCGAAAATCGAAAATTCCATCACCCTCCTCCGCCTCCCCGGTTATCCCGACTTCGACGCGCCGTTCATGCTCGCCAACTGGTCCTTCGGCATGATTCTCGACCCCGTCATCCCCGGCCGCGTGAAAACCGGCTCGCCGCTCGTGATGAATTTCCCCGGCGCCAAAGTCGCCCGCCACCCCGCCGACGCGGACCTCTTCGATGTCGGCATCCCCCACGCCAACCACGGCAAATTTTTCGCCCCCGGCGACCGCGTCATCATCTACGCCCGCAAGCACGGCAAAAGTTTCTGCGTCGTCGAGGCAGGCTCCTCCGACATCACCTTTGACCGCGTCGTCACCCATGCCGCGCACGCCGGGCACTTCCTCGGCATCAACACCTCCGACGTCAAACTCCTCTCCTGCGCCTCGACGCCGCGCGACGCCACCCGCTTCTACGCCGGCAACGCCGACGGCGCCCACTTCCGCGCCAACCTCCTCGGCCCCTGGATCGAAGGCTGCACCTTCGACAGCATCGGCGACGACGGTGTCGCCCTCTACAACAAAGGCATCTCCATCCACGCCGCCCCCGCCCCCGGCACCCTCACCGTGGACGACGCCTTCATGGACCTCCAGCCCGGCGACGCCTTTGTCATCTTCAACCCCTTCGACGGCCAGGTCGTCGGCGCCCCCCGCACCGTCACCGCCGTCAAACCCGCCGCCCCCCGCCGCCGGGACATCACCTTCACCCCCGCCCTCGAACCCGCCGCCGCCGCCGCCCTCCCCATGGGCGACGCCACCTGGTGGAAAAACGCCCAGCTCTTCAACCGCACCCGCTGCAACACCGGCTTTGTCGTGAAAAACAACACCTTCACCTCCGTCCGCCGCTACTCGGTGATCGCCCGCTCCACCGACGGCATCATCGTTGACAACACCATCACCGGCTCCTCCAACGCCGCCATCACCCTCCTCAACGAACCCCACGCTTGGGCCAACGGCCTGCACAGCGAACGCGTCCTCATCGCCCGCAACAAAATCGCCTCCTCCACCTTCGACGCATCCTCCTCCTCCGCCGCCGCCATCGCCGTGAACCTCCGCAGCCTCGCCGACTCTTCGCCCGAATTTCGCCCGAAAGACGGCCCCGCCCCGCTCCCCGCGCGCCTCCACCGCGCCATCCGCATCGAGGACAACACCATCACCGACTGGCGCCACCGCGCCATCCTCCTCCGCGGCGCGGCGGACTGCGTCATCCGAAACAACACCATCGCCGCGCCCGCCGAAGCCGCCGCGCCCGCCGCCGCCGCCGGCCCCGTCCCCGCCGACGGCGTCGCCATCGTCCTCGACAACACCGAAAACATCCTCCTCGCCGGCAACGACCTGACCGCCGTCCCCGCCGGACGCCGCCTCTCAATCACCAACAGCGAAAACACCACCACCGGGGGAGAAGCAACCAGTGGCAATTAACCCAAACCACGTCCCGCAGGTTTCCAAACCTGCCTGACCCTCCCGCCGCCGCCCGCCGCCGCCCATATCTCCCATGTCTCCCATTCCTCCCATGTCTCCCATCCACTTTCCTCCCCCACGCCGCTTGAGCACATCATTCATCCCGAGCTTGGCCACCGCCTTGGCCTTGGCCGCCGCCGCCGCCGCCACCACCACCGCCGCCGCCGCCGTCCACCCCGCGCACGACTCCGCCGGCATCGTCTGCCAGCCACGCTTCACATGGCCGGCCGCCGCCGGCGCCGGCGCCTACGAAATCGAAATCGCCACCGACCCCGCCTTCGCCAAAACCGTCGCCCCCGCCGCCCGCGTCGAAACCCCAAGCCACGTCCCCGTGCAACCGCTCCCCCCCGCGCGACTCTTCTGGCGCACCCGCCCCATCTTCCCCGCCCCCGCCGCCACCACCGCCGCCGCCGCCGGCGCGGCAGCGCCCCCAATCGTTTCGAGGCCGAAGGC
>JAITDF010000473.1 GCA_031282705.1 Opitutaceae bacterium
CAAGCCGCCGCCATTCTCGACTGAAATTGAGAGTGTGACGTCTGCGCCATATTCCGGATTGGCCGGCGCGACGGGGTGCGCGGTGATGCGGGGCGCCGCGTCGTTGATCGCGCTTGCGCTGACAATCCCGCTGTCCGGGCTGATGCCGTAGGTGTTGCGGGCGGAAATCATGTAGCGATAGGTTTTGTTCTGGACCAATTCCACATCAATATAGAATGGGCCAGTCACGTCCGCGGCAATTTCCTGAAACGGGGCATCTGATGAATCCGCCCGCTTTATCACATAAGACTGCGCGCCGGGGACGGGAGTCCATGCAAGCCTGATTCCCCCGCTATTTTCCCCCGTGGCCGACAAATCCCAGGGCGCGGCCGGAATTGTTCCCTCCATTGTTATCATTTCCGTGGTGATGTCGGGCGCGCCGGAACGGGACAGGCGCAGTTTGAATTTCAGCGGCTCCCCCATCGAAATGTCATGGAGACTGATTTCATACGGAACGTCGGTTTTTGTCGCAACCTGGGTTTCGCTTTCGCCGCGCAAAAGGGTTATTGTCCCGCCGTCCGGAGCGCCGGTGAGGCCGGTGTATAATGAATCGAAGCCGTGCGGCGATCTGATGCGGAATGCGTTCAACTCGCCCCATTCCGTGTCAATGGCATGCTTCACGGGCGAGGCCGTCAGCGGGGGATGCGCCGGCCACGGGGTCGCCAGGTTCGAGTCGAATGTCAATATCGCCCAGCCATTTTTATCAAAATTCACGGGAATCAGGCCGCCGGCGCCGATTGAAACGGATTCCACGCCGGCGCCGGTGCGCAGGGAGACGACGGAGTCCGGCGCGATGCCGAGCGCCGCGGTGTCCACAAATGCCTGCGCGGACACCGCGCCCTGCGCCTGATTGAGCAGGACAAGGTGGAACCTGCCGGCACCGAGCGCCCCGAAATAATCAACCTTGGGTGTGTCCACGCCGAACTTCTCCCGGTCAAGCCAAAGCCAGCATTCCCTGTCATCAAAAACCCGGCCCGGCGCGCCCCCATAGACGCGCGAGGAAAACCAGACATAGCCCTGTGATTTAGCATACGGGAAACGGATTTGCCCGCCGGTGCGCACCTCGGCGTCGGTGACCAGATAATCCACAAGCATCGCCAGATGGACCGGGGCGTGGTGCCAGTAGAAGGCCGTGACATCCGGCCCCGCGTTCGGATAATCGGGGTCGTGCTGCAAATCAATTTGATTGGACAAATAATAACCGGGATAATTCGCGCCGCGTCCGATAACGGCGTTGCGCGCGCCGGCCCGCCAGTAATCATTGCCGGCGCCGGTGCCGGCGGCGGACAGCCGCAGCAGATTCGCGGCCCAGGCGGTGAGTTGCATATTGGCGAGGTCGGGCAAAACAAAATAAGTGGTCGGCGCCTCCAGGCCCAAACCCGCCGGCGCGGTCAGCCACGCGGGCACGTTTTTTTCCGGCAGGCCGAATGTTTTTGTCACCCTTTGCCCGGCGACCTTCTCACCCGTCCATCCCACGCGGCGCCCCTCGGAGCCATTCCACCCGATGGTGCGCGAAGTCGTGAACGTGCCGCCCGGATAGAGCGTGATGTCCCCGGCGGGAACGACAGGCTGCACCCACTGGCCGGCGGCGGTCAGGGCGGCGCCTTTTTCCGCGTAGGCAAGCAGCGCGGGCGACCCGGTCAGCTCGTATAAATCCACCAAGTCCCACCAATAGGGATAAAAATTGAAATTATAAAACGACGCGATGGACACCGTGGACTGGTTTTCGGGCAGAGCCGGCTTGGTGACAAATTCGGTTTCCGCCCAGGCCAGAGCCTCGTTTTCAATTTCCGCGAGCAGTTCGGGAGTCGGGGCCTTGCGGTAAAAGGCCATTTTTTCCGACCAGCCGGGAACGCCGCCCGAAGTGCGAATCTGGTTTCCGTTCATCATGTAATCACCCAGCCACGGGTTGAGTCCGCCAAGCAGCTGGCCGGCCCCCTGCCAGAGCGCCGCGCCAAAGCCGGCCTGCTTGAAATCCAGTCTCGTCCAGCTTTCCTGCGAAACATATTCATGAACATCGAGTGCATAGTGAACGCGGGGACGGCTCAACATGTATTCGAGGGAAGGCAGGCTGCGTTTTTTATAAAACTCCGCATCATGGGTCAGCCGCGCGGCGGACAGGAGCATGAGGGGCGCCGCTTGCGTGGCGGTGTCGGGATCCTCGATGTTGGACGGCCCCTTCAGATTCTCATACCAAGTGAACTCCTGCCCCGACTTTATAAGATCAATGATATTAAGCGCCTGCTTGGTGAGAGAAGAAGTCCACGGTTCGCGGTAATCGCGCAACTTCATTATATCCGTGTCAATCGCGCGCATCGCGTTTTCCCATGTTTGCGGGGCGGCGACCACCCACCAGGCGGCGGACAGGCCGGCGCCGGCGGCGATTTGCGAGCCGCGTCCGCCCAGAATGGGGGAAAATACCACGGGCTGGACCGCCCGCTCCGCGCCGCGCAGGGCGAAGCCGAACGGGGCGGTGTCGCGTTGCGGCCATTCCGCGGGAATCGCGCCGGGGTCGGCCACCACTCCGTGGGTGATTTTTTGCCCGTCATTGGTCTCAACCAAGGCCAGCGGGTGCGGCGTGACGGCGGACGTGAGCATCACCGATAGGGCGGGCGCGCGCCGGAATTGAAACAGCGGCGGCAGTTGGAGCGCGGTGATTTGTCCGGAGGGGAAACCGCCGATGCCGCCGGCGGCGAAACCCAGCGAATACCAGCCGGCCGCCGTCGGCGCGAGCGAGACGGCCATGCGCGCGGCGAACCCCTGCTCCGGCAACTGCCATACCGCCCTGGCCGTGGCGGGCGCGCCGCCGGCGGGAGACTCGGCCTCGTAAGTCACCTCAACCGAGGTTTCGCCAGCCAGCGGGCGGACGGACACCGGAAGGAAAAGGGTGCGAAAATGACCGGCGGAAAACGCGGCGCTTTCATCCGCGGGCAGCGTCCAAATGCGTCCCGCCAACTCGCAGTCCTCCATCGCGCCTTCGGAGCGCCATGTTGGCAAATAATAACTAAAATCAACGGACGAAGTTTCACTGCTTATCAAATACAACGGCTCCAGTTTTGACTGCCAGGCAGAGGCGGGACGGTCCGGATGCTTGAACACAATTTCACGAACAAGGACGGTTTTCCCTCCGGCGGTTTCCGCATGGCGGAAGCGCAGGATCATATCCTGGTTTTCCAAGGCCGCGGCCACGCCGGCGTCGCCCGCCGTGACGGTGAGTTCCTCCAGGCCGGTGGCCGGCGCCGGCACCCGCACGGGTTGCACGGGATCGCGTCTGTAAGTGTTCAGTGAAGCGCGAGACACGGCGTTTGGGTCGAGGCCAAGGTCACTGGCAACCAGCACCGCTTCCAGCCGTCCGTAATTGCGGGTGGTGTCCTTGACCAGCAGCGCGTGGGTGCCGCCGGCCAGCAAACGCGTGTCGGCCAGCTCCCAATACCAGCCTTCGTGCCCGTGCTTGCCGCATTCATTCAGCGGATTCTCGTCATCCACCCGCACCTCGTAGCGCCGGACGCCGGGCTGGTTGGTCTCGAAATCCATGGCGCAGGCCCACACGTTGTGCGTGCCGGCGGTGGTGATGGCGAACCCGCCCAAGGCTGAACCGCCGGTGTTGCGCGCGGCAATATAGTTGGATTCCTTCCTCCAGCCGCCAACCATGTCGAACTGCTCGGGTTCGAGCAAAAGCGTGTCGGCGAAGACAAAAGAGCAAACAAGCTGTCCCGATAATAAAAGCGTTTTGCCAATGGTTGTTCTCATGACTGTTTATTTTAAGCGGGAGCCGGGGAGATTGACCGTTTCCGTCTCATGGCGGGCTCCGTCCGGCGCGACAAACTCGACCCGGAAGGCGGCGGATTTTTCCATCGGGAACGGATATATGGATATTTCAAACGGGGCTTCCGTCACGGTTTCGGGCGAGGGCGAACCGTCTTCAAAAACGAGCCGCATCGCCGCCCCCTTCGGCACCATTTCCGTGGCGAAAGCATAAATTGCATCGGCGCCGAACGGCCCCCGGATGCGCGCGGCATGAAATTTCCCCCACGGCTTGGGAAGCTCCCGGTGGACGGGAGTGCCGCCCAGCACCGGCGCATCAGCATAGCCGCCCTTGAGCGAGGACTCGAAGCAAAAGACGCCGAGCTTCCCGGCGGGCAGGGCAAACGGGATTTCCACGGCGCCGGCGCCGGCGGGCGCGGAAACTTTTCCATTGTATATTTCCTTGCCGTCAACGAGCAGACGGACGGGGGAGCCGCCGGACACGCCGGCGCGGGCGAGGTCGAGGCGCAGGGACGAGCGGGCTTCGCCATGTGAACTATTGGTCACGATGATATCGAGTTTCCCTTCGCCGACCGCGCCCAGCCAGTTTACCTGTGCGGAGCCGACCGAGAACGCCTTGCCGTCAAGCCACGGCCAGAGACCGGCGTGGCCGTAAACTTTTCCGGGGGCATGGCCGAACTCGCGGTTGTTAAACCAGACATAATCCTGCTGCCGGACGTAGGGAAAGCTCACCGCCCCGCCGGACAATGTCTCGGCCTCGGCAAAAAGATAATCGAGCGTGAAGGCGAGATGCACGGGGATGTGGTGATAATAAATGGCGGTTATGTCCGGCCCGGTGAGAGGATAGTCAGGGGATGTTTGTATGTCGGTAAATCCGCTTTGATAATAGCCGGGATAATTGCCGAAACGCCCGATGATGGTGTTGCGCGCATAGGTTTTGAACAGGTCCCGGTCACTCATGGCCGAGAGGCGCAGGAGGCTGGGTGCCCAGGCGCTGTTCAATATCAAGCTCAAGCCCCGGCCCAGATGCAGAGTGAGCGGCTGCTCCAGCCCCAGGCCGACTGGCGAAACCAGCCACGCGGGGACTTCGCGCGCCGGGAGGTCGCCCTTCTTGCGGGGGAAGCCGAGCCGGTATTTTTCCGTTCCCTTCCACCACACGCTGTCGGTGGTCTGCGACGCCTCGGCGCCGATGTTGGCCGTGACGTTGCCCGCAGGGGCGAGGGGATGCGCCCAGAGTCCGGCAACGGTGTGCCAGCCGCCCTCAATCGCGGCATCCAGATACTTCTGTTTTCCGGTCAATTCATACAAATCGAGAAGATCCCACCACTGGGGATAGAAACTTGAGTTATAAAAGGGCATGATGCCAAGCGGCTCGATTTGGCGCTTGCGGAAGGATGCATCCATCCACGTGTCGCAGGCTTCCTCGATGACGCGAAGTTTTTCGGGCGACGGCGCGATTTGATAATCGGCGAGCATTTGCGCCCAGAAGGGAACTGTCGGATTTCCCTTGCGCCCTTTGAGTCGGTCAACCGGCGTGACAAGGTGTCTTAGCCAGGGATTTTTTCGATGGGTGAGTTCGTAAACGCCCTGCCAGTAACGCGAGGTGAAGGCGCGGCCCGAAAACGTCAGGGGCACGGCGGAGGCCGGAACGTATAAATGGGTGGCCTTGGGCGAATGGTGGAACGACGCGCGCGAAAGCGTGAACTCAAGCGACGGCAGCGCTATTTTTTCATATAATTCGGCGTCGCGGGTGAGCATGGACGCGGACAGCACGGTGAGCGGCGATGCCTGGGAGGCGGTGTTTTCGCTTTCTATATTGTAATGCCCGCGCAATTTCGGACTCCAGCCGGAGGCGTCGAAGTTTTTCAGGAGCGCAATCATGTTGAGCGCGGCGCCGGTGAGGGAGACGCCGGCCGGCTCGCGATAATCTGTGACCCGGAAAAGGTTTCGCGACAGGTCGTCCATGGCCGTTTCCCAACCACCCGCGACGCAATGCGCGATGAAATCGGCGCGGACAGTTTCGCCGGCGCCGGTTTGCGAGCCTTTCAGCCCCAGCACGGGGGAAAACGCGGTGCCCTGCACTTGGCCGCCCCGGTTGAGCAGGGAAAAGCCGTAGGGCGAGTTGTCGCGGACGGGCCAGACGAAGGGCAGGCGGTCGGGCGCGGCGGCGATTGTCCATGAAACCGGGCCGCCGAATCCCGCCGGCATGGTTTGCACCAAGGCCATCGGGTGGGGCATGGACGCGGACGCCTGCATCACGGGAGCGGCGGGGAGGCGCTGCATTTGGAAAAGCGGCGGGGATTGGACAAATTCCACCTCGCCGGCCCCCCGCGCCTGGAAGGGGCTGAAGCCAATCGAATACCAGCCGGCTTCGGGCGCGATTATATTCACGCTCAATCGCTGGTTTGCGCCGTCGAGCGTCCAGACACCCTCGGCTTTTAGCACGGCACCACCGGCACCGGCATTGGCATAATATACAACGACTTTGTCCGGCGAAATCTGGCGGATGGACACGGGTGACAGCGCGGTGGAGCGGCCCGCCAGAAACGGGTTGCCGGTTTTTTCGATTTTATAATCGCGCCCGCCGACGGTCAGCACCAGCGCCGGCTCCGCCGCCCACTCCGGGGAAAAGGCGGACACGTCAATCGTCCTCGCGGCGGAATATATCACAACAAGGGATTCCGCGTCGGGCGCGAACGGCGCCGGCGTCCATTGTCCGTCCTTGCGAATTTCGACGCGCCGGCCGATTTGGGGAGCGCCGCCGGCGCCGGCGGTTGATAATTGTATAAAACTCATGCGGACGCGCGGCGATTCGATGACAGCGACGGTTTTCGCGCCGCGCCAGTCGGGCGGCGGAACGGAAGCCGCGCCGCCGGTGCCGGCGGCGCCGGATTGCCCGAGGGTGGCCGCGACCGGCACCGGCATCACGCGGTATTGTTGCAGGCTGCCGAGCGACTGCTTCGCCGGATTGAAGCCGGGCGGCGCGAGCAGGATGGCGTCGGGGCGGGACCATTTTTTGCTGGTGTCGCGCATGCCGATGACATTTTTGCCCGGCGCCAGGTCCGCGACGCCCACCTTTTCCCAAGCGAACCCCTGGGTTTTGTGCCGGCCGCTTTCGTGCTCCATCGGCACGCCGTTGACAAGAACGCGAAAGCACCGCGTGCCGGGTTCTGTTGTGACAAAATCCCACGCGCGCGACCACACCTC
>JAITDF010000508.1 GCA_031282705.1 Opitutaceae bacterium
CGATGGCGGGTGCGCCGGGGGCGGGGGCGCGGGTGACTTTGGCGGCGGCGGGGGATTTGCCGGCGTCGGGGCCGGCGTCGGGGGGCGTGCCGTCGGGGACGCCGGCGCCGTCGGGCGGGGGGGTGTTTGCGGCGTCGGGGCCGGCGGGGTCGTCCGGGGAGGCGGGGCGGGCGGATTTGACGGGTTTGATGATGACGAGGCTTTGCCGGGCGGCGGCTTCGGCGGCTTTTTTCGCGGCGCGTTCGGCGGCGGCGGCGGCTTTGGCGAGGCGTTTGAGTTCGGCGCGTTCGGCGGCGGCGATGCGGCGGCGTTCATACCAGGCGGCGAGCGCGCCGGTGATTTTTTCAAATTCGACGACGATGTCCTTCGTGAAGATGAAGGCGAACGCCACGCTGTAGAGCGCGACGAGCAGCATGCCCGCGCCGAACACGCCGAGGGCGTCATACAGGAGCCGGTCGTAAACGAGTCCGCCGAGGGAGCCGCCGAGGCCGGCGGGGAAGTAGTCGCCGTGGCCGGAGGGGCGGTAGCTCACCATGGCGGCCACGCCGCAGCCGGCGGTGATGCACACGAGCATGGCGGCGAAGCGGGTGGCGGCGAGCAGCCGGGCGTTGCGCACGGAGACCCAGGACATCCAGAAGAGGAACGCGGGCAGCAGCCAGGTGCACAGGCCGAGGTGGAGGTAGGAGAGCTCGGAGACCGTCACGCCCGCCCGGCCCACGAGGTTGCGCGGGGCGGGGGCGGTGCTGTTCACCTGCGCGGGGTCGTAGTCGCAGAGCGCGACGGTGAGCAGCACGCCGGCGAACAGGCAGGCGAAGAACACGCCCCAGTGGCGCGCGCGGCGCGGCGCGGCGAGGGCGGCGGGCTGGTTGCTGGTGTCGGATTTTTCGGTCGCGGACTTGGCCATTTTGCGGGATTGGGACGGGCGGACGGGCTGCGGGCGGCGGCGGGCGGTGCGTGGCGGGCGGTGGGCGGCGGGAGGAGGGCGGCGGCGGCGGTGGCGAGCGGGAGGCGGCGGAAGGCGGGAGGCGGGAGGCGGGAGGAGGAGGAGGCGGGAGGCGGGAGGCGGGAGGCGGTTGAGCTGGTTCGGAATTGCGGGAATTGCGAGCCCGCAAAATCGGACCCGCATCCGGGCGCGGTCAACGGCCAAATGCATTTTTCCCGTTTTTCCAGAAATCCGGGCTGGCGGAAAGTTTTTAAGACGGGAACATGCTCCGCGTCATGCAACAAGTCCTGCGTTTCCAGCCTCTCTATCAGGAACGCGTCTGGGGCGGGCGCGTCCTCGAAACCGCGCTCGGCCGCGCGCTCCCCGCCGCCGCCGCCCCCGGCCGCGCGCCCGCGCCCATCGGCGAGAGTTGGGAGATCGTGGACCGCCCGGAGGCGCAATCCGTCATCCTCGGCGGCGCGCTCGGCGGCCTCACGCTGCGCCAGGCCATCGAGCGGCACGGCGCGGACATCATGGGGCCCGCGTGGCCGCGCGGGCGGGCGTTTCCCATCCTCGTGAAATGGCTCGACTGCCGCGAGCGCCTCAGCCTGCAAGTGCACCCGCCCGCGTCCGTCGCGCCCGCGCTCAAGGGCGAGCCGAAGACGGAGAACTGGTATATCGCCGGCTGCGAGCCCGGCGCGCACCTCATCGTGGGCCTGAAGCGCGGCGTGACCCGCGGGCGCTTCGAGCGCGCCCTCGCCGCGCTCACGCTGGAGGAATGCGTGCACCGTTTCCCCGTCGGGCGCGGCGACTCCATCCTCGTGCGCAGCGGGCAGCTCCACGCCATTGACGGCGGCAACCTCATCCTCGAAATCCAGCAGAACTCCGACACCACCTACCGCGTTTACGACTGGGGCCGCGCCGGGCTCGACGGCAGGCCGCGCGCGCTGCACATCGAGCAATCGCTGCGCTCCATCGCGTGGGACGACTTCGAGCCGGCGCCGTTGCGCGCCGCCGCCGCCGTCGCCGTCATCGCCGACGCGCGCGAATTCCGCATCCGCCGCGAGCCGCTGGCCGCGGGCGCGACCCTCCGCGTCGCCGCCGGCGAACAACCCCGCATCCTCAGCGTCGCCGAAGGCGCCGTGCGCGAAATCCGCGCCGGCGGCGACGCGACCGCCGCCCTCAAGCGCGGCGACAATGTCGTGCTGCCCTACGCGGGCGCGTTTGCGTTTGAGGCAATCGAGGCTACGGTATTGCTCATCACGGAAAACTTCAGCCAGCCGGTTTGACCGAATCGTTCTCGTTCTCTTACTCGTTCTCGCTCTCTCTTTCTTCTTTCTCTTTATCTTTCCTCTTTCTCCCGGCCTGCACCTGACGAAAGAAGAAAGAGAAAGAGAACGAGAACGAGAATGAGGAACGAGGAACGCGAAACGAGAACGGGCAAACCCATTCCATCCCTCCCATTCCACCAATCCACCCGCCATGTCCACCACCGAACCTACCGAACCCATCGAACCCGCCAAACCCGCCGCCGCCGCGCAACCCGCCGCCGCCGCGCCCGCAAAGAAAAAAAGCAAATGCCTCAAACGCCTCGGCCTCGCGCTCCTCGGCTGCGCCGCCCTCCTCGTGATTGCCTGGGTGTTCCTCCTCCCCGCCATCGTCACCGGCGCCCTGCACCGGCGCACCGGTTACGGCATCGCGCTCAAGGAACTCTCGATCAACCCCCTCACCGCCCGCGTCAGCATCAGCTCCCTTGTCATCAACAACCCCAAGCCCGACTACGCCGCGCCCGAGTTCGTCGATCTCCCCGCCTTCAAAATCGACGCCGCGCTCTTCTCGCTCCTCGGCAACCGCCCCGTGCTGGAGGACGGCGACCTCAACCTCTCCCACGTCGCCCTCGTCAAACCCGCCCGCAAAGACGGCATCTCCAACGCCCGGCTCTTCCTCGACCGCCTCACCGGCGCCGCCGCGCCGCCCCCCAAGGACGGCAAACCCGCCGGCCCCGCGCCCGCGCCCAAACCCGGCAAAACCGAACCCGCCGCCTTCCTCATCAAACGCCTCCACGTCCGCATCGGCAAAATCATCGTGATCGACGAGGCGAAGAACACCCGCAAGGAACTCGACATCAATTTCGAGCACACCTACGAAAACATCACCGACGCGAAACAATTCATCACCGCCGACCTCGCCCGCAGCCTCCTCGGCCTCGGCAGCCAGCTCTCCGGCCTCATCCCCGGCGAAGCCGGCAAAACCCTCGACGGCGTTTTCAAAAAAGGCGTCGATTTCCTCACCCCCGCCGAAGACGGCGCCGGCGCCGGCGGCAAAGTCATCAAAGGACTGCTCGACAAACTTGATTCCAAGAAAAAGGAATAGTTGAATCGGCGGTTCACCTTATGACCACCGCATCAGAAAACGCCGAACCGCTGAAAAACAACACCGCCGCCGCCGCCGCCAAACCCGCCGCGAACCCGCCCGCCCCCGCGCCGGAACCGCCCGCCCCCGCCGCCACCCCGGTCGCGCCGCCAAACACCCCGGCCGCCCCCGCCCCGGCCCCCGCGCCCGGCGCGCCCGCACCCGATGCCACCGCGCCCGCCGCCGCCGCCGCCCAGGCCGCGGAACTCGCCGCGGCCAGAAAGGAAGCCGCCGACAACTACGACCGCTACATCCGCGCCGTCGCCGACCACGAAAACTACCGCCGCCGCGCCCTCCGCGAAAAAGACGAAACCCGCCTCTACGCCGTCAGCCGCGTGCTTGAGGACCTTTTCCCCATCATCGAATCCCTCGCCCTCGGCATCAACGCCGCCAAAGTCCCCGGCGCCGACCTCGCCACCCTCGTCAACGGCATGACCTTGGTGCTCGACCAGTTCAAAACCGTCCTCGCCGGCCACGGACTCAAGGAAATCCGCCCCGAAGGCGGAACATTCGACCCCGCCCGCCACGAAGCCATCGCCACCCAGCCCAGCGCCGCCGTCCCCGAAGGCGGCGTCATCCAAGTCTTCCGCACCGGCTACACGCTCAACGGCCGCGTCCTCCGCCCCGCCGCGGTGATCGTCTCCTCCGGCCCGGCGCCGGCCTGACGGCCCGCATGAAACATGCGGAATGCATCAAAAAAAACATGAACCCATTGAAAAGCGCACGCGGCGGCTTTTGGAAAGCAGGGCAGGCGTCCCGCTT
Organism: Opitutaceae bacterium; assembly: GCA_031282705.1. GTDB lineage: Bacteria > Verrucomicrobiota > Verrucomicrobiia > Opitutales > Opitutaceae > Termitidicoccus. The sequence goes on from JAITDF010000508.1 coordinate 4,097, forward strand.
GCCTGTTTGGAAAGTAGGGCAAGCGTCCCGCTTGCCTGTTTGGGACGTAGGGCAAGCGTCCCGCTTGCCAGACGGCGCGCAAAGCGCGCCGCCGCCGCCCCAAAACGCCGGAAGCATCAGCCTCCCGCTCCCGTCAGGCAAGAGACAGGCGTCCCGCTCGCCCTGCCTGGCTCTCCGCGCCGCCGCGTGAAACATGATTCCCCCAAGCGCCCATTATACATTCCCCATTATACCTTCTTCATTCCAAATCATAAACCAGCCGCGACCCGCGGCGCACTCACATGGCCAAGGAAGACTACTACGAACTGCTCGGCGTTGAAAAAAACGCCGGCGAGGAAGACCTCAAAAAAGCCTACCGCAAAAAAGCAGTCCAATACCACCCGGACAAAAACCCCGGCAACAAGGAGGCGGAGGAAATGTTTAAAAAAGTATCCGAAGCCTACGAAGTCCTGAAAGACCCGCAGAAACGCGCCGCCTACGACCGCCACGGCC
>JAITDF010000327.1 GCA_031282705.1 Opitutaceae bacterium
CTAGCCGGGGGGCCAGCCGAGCTGGCGTTGGGCGAGGAGGTGGACGTGCAGGTGCGGGACCGTCTCGCAGGCGTCCGGGCCGTTGTTGATGACGAGCCGGAAGCCGCGGGCGAGGTTGAGTTTCCGGGCGACTTCGCCGGCGGTGGTGATGAGGTGCCCGAGCACGGTCTCGTCGTCGGGCGTGCTTTCGGCGACCCGCGTTATGACTTGCTTCGGCACGAGCAACAGGTGCACAGGGGCTTGCGGCTGGATGTCGTGGATGACGATGCAGCGCTCGTCCTCGTATTCGATTTTCGCGGGAATCTCGCGGTCAATGATGCGTTGGAACAGGGTCTTGGACATGGCAGGAATGGTTTTTCGGTTCTGTTTTGGTTTCGCCCTCTTAATCGTTTTTTAATCGTTCTCGTTCTCTTACTCGTTCTCGTTCTCTCTTTCCTTCGCTCTCTCTCTCTCGAAACGTTTTGAGAACGAGCAAGGGCAGGAAAGAGAGAACGAGTAAGAGAACGATTAAGAGAACGTGAACGATTAAGCGGACGGAGAGAGGACGATTAAGCGGACGGAGAGAGAGGACGAGAACGTTTTTTAGAGGAACAGCAAATGCAGGTTGGTGCTGGCGGGGGTCCTCGCGGCGGCGAGGTCGCGGATGAAGTCGAGAAGCTCCTCGTAATCCCGGCGCCGGCGCGGGGTCTGGCGGCGGTCGGGCGGGAGCAGGGCGGGGCGGAGATTGGTGATGAGAAGCGTGGATTCGCGGTGCGGCGCGAGTTGTTTGAGTCCGGTCATCACCTCGTCGCGCGCGAAGAGCGGGGTGGCGGCGGCGATGGTGCTCATCGCGTCCCAATGATAAAAGCCGTGGTGCTCGTGCTCTTCAAAAAAGACGGCCAGCAGTTTCGCGGCCGAGGCGGTGAAGGCGGCGTCGTAGCGCGACGCAAGCTCGGGATGCCCGGCGGTCTGCTGCTCCAGCTCGGCCAGGCTGAACGCGATGGCGGACTTGATCTGGTGCGCGAGGTAGAGGTCGTGCCCGGTGACATGGGAGAAAAGCGCATTGATAAAATGGAGGCGGCGAAGGTCGTCGCGATTGGACATGCGCGATACATTGGCGGGTGCGCGCGGACATTTCAACCCCGCGTGTCTTCCGCGGGTGCAACAGGAAGTGATGTCACCGCCGGAGTCTTTCTCTTTCCTCTTTCCTCTTTCCTCTTTATCTTGTCGGGCTTCCCGCTTCGCCCGGAAATCCCTGCTTGTTCCTGACGAAAGAGAAAGAGAAAGAGGAAAGAAGAAAGAGGGGGGCATCACTTTGGGTTGCACCCGCCTTTTGAGGGAGTGGCATCACTTCCTGTTGCACCCTCTTTCCGAGCGGCGGATAATGCGGGCTTGTATCAAATGGAAATAAATGTTTCCACCGATTCGCACGAAACCCATCATCCACCCGAACCCAAAACACACGCCATGAAGAAACCAAATGCTCCGCGCGGCCCCGTCGCCGCCGCTCTTGCCTTAATCGCCGCGGCGGCCACGCTCTCCGCCGCACAACCCGCCATCACCATGAAATCATTCGGCACCCTGCGCGACGGACGCGCCGCGCAACTCTACACACTCGCCAATTCCAGCGGCGCCAAAGTCGCCATCACCAACTACGGCGGCATCGTCGTGCGCATCATCGTGCCCGACCGCGACGGCAACCTCGCCGACGTCGCGCTCGGCTACGACACCATCGGCGCCTACGAGAAGGACGGCGCGACCTCCGGCACCTATTTCGGCGCGCTCATCGGGCGCTACGGCAACCGCATCGCCCGCGGCCAGTTCACGCTCGACGGCAAAACCTGCAAGCTCGCCACCAACAACGACCCCGGCGGCATCCCCTGCGCGCTCCACGGCGGCAGGGTCGGCTTCGACAAGGTCCTCTGGGACGCCGCGCCCCTCGTCGAAAAGGACGCCGCCGGCCTGCGCCTCCGCTACCTCAGCAAGGACGGCGAGGAGGGCTACCCCGGCAACCTCGACGTGACCGTCACCTACTGGCTCACCGACAGGAACGAACTCCGCATCGAATACGCCGCCACGACCGACAAGGCCACGCCCGTCAACCTCACCAACCACTCCTACTTCAACCTCCGCGGCGAGGGCATCGGCAGCATCCTCGACCACGTCCTCACGCTCAACGCCGCCCGCTACACCCCCGTTGACAAGGGCCTGATACCCACCGGGGAAATCGCCCCCGTCGCCGGCACGCCGTTCGACTTCACCAAGCCGCGCGCCATCGGCGAACGCATCAACGACGCGAACGGGCAGCTCGCCTTCGGCGGCGGCTACGACCACAACTGGATCATCGACCGCGGCACGGCCAGGGCGCGCGCGCTCGTCAAAGCCGCCGAGGTTTACGAACCCGTGACCGGCCGCGTGCTCGAAGTGCTCACCGGGGAGCCCGCGATTCAATTCTACTGCGGCAATTTCCTCGATGGCAAAAACGCCGGCAAAAGCGGAATCGCCTACGGAAAACGCACCGGCTTCTGCCTGGAGACGCAGCACTCGCCCGACTCGCCCAACCAGCCGTCGTTCCCGAGCACCATTCTCCGCCCCGGCGAGCGTTACGAGACGGCCACGGTCTATCGTTTCTCGGCGCGCTGAACCTGTCGTTTTTCGGCGCGCCGAACCCCGCGCCCTCCACGCCCCGCCTTTTGCCCGGAAAACGACCGTCATGTTCCGCCCCTGCCCGTGCCCGTTCCTCCGGGCGGTTGCTCTTCTTTTCGTCGCGGCGGCGGCGCGCCTCACCGGGGCCGCCGCCGCGATGATCGCCCCCGCTCCGCATCCCAACGTCCTGTTCATCGCTATCGACGACCTGCCCAACGCGCTCGGCTGCCTCGGCGCCGCGCACGCGCTCACGCCCCGGCTCGACGCCTTCGCCGCGACCGCGCGTGTGTTCACCAAACACTACGTGCAGGTGCCCACCTGCGGCGCCTCGCGTTGCGCGCTGATGACCGGGCGCTACCCGGCGCGCCCCGTTCACATCAACAACAACGCCATGCTCGCCACGCACGCCGATTACGGCCCGCGCACGCTCCCCGCGTGGATG
>JAITDF010000623.1 GCA_031282705.1 Opitutaceae bacterium
GGGGCATCACCCCGGGTCCGCCGCCGGCGCGCCTGTCTGTCTGCGAGGAGACCGTGCCGCCCCGGAGGGGCGGTGGTCAGCCCCGGAGGGACGGCGGCTTTTAGCCGTGGGTGACGAAAGAGGGTGAAGCGGGCGTTCCGGGGGCACGCGGTGTTTCACCGCCCCGGAGGGGCGTCAGCATTTAGCCGTGGGTGACGAGCGCAGCGAGGAACCCACGGAATCCATCAAGAAAAAAACGAGCCCTGAAAGGGCGGCAGCGAGAAGCCTGAAAAGGCGGCGGCGGGGGAAGGGCGGAGGAATGCGATGAGGCGGGCGGCGCGCGCTGCCGCCCCTCCGGGGCTGACCATCGCTATTCCGGGGCTGACCATCGCTGTTCCGGGGTTGACCACTGCCCCTCCGGGGCTGACCACCGCCCCTCCGGGGCGGCACGGTCTCCTCGCAGACAGACAGGCGCGCCGGCGGCGGACCCGGGGTGATGCCCCCCGCACACGGAACACGCGTGCGTGTTCAGGCTTGGCCGGCCCGCCACCCGCGCGCTAGCCTCCGCTTCTTGGCCTCCTCGCCGCAAACCATCGCCTACCTGTTCACCACGTTTCCCAAAGCCACGGAGACGTTCCTGCAACGCGAAATCATCGCGATGCAACGCATGGGCGCGCGGCTGGAGCTCCACTCGCTCTGGGGCGGCGGCGGCAGGTTCGGCGGCATGCCGGTCCATGCCTTCAACAAATGGCTGCTCCTGAAACTGCTCTGGGTCATCCCCTGGGTCGCGCTCACGCGCCGGGATGTGTTCGGCGTGCTCCTCAAGGGCCTGCTCACGCGCGGCGCGCCCTCGTGGCTGAATTTTTGGGAAAACATGCTCGGCGCGGGGTTCGCCGGCGTGTTTTACCGCTCTTTCCGCCGCCGCCCGCCCGCGCTCATCCATGCCGCGTGGGGCGGGGCGCCCGCCACCGCCGCCTGGTGCCTTTACAAAATGAACGGCACGCCCTACAGCATGGCCGCCCACGCCTACGACCTCTACGAACACGGCGGTGACTGGTGGCTCGATGAAAAACTCGCCGAGGCGCGCTTCATCCACACCTCGACCGACATGGGCCGCGCCACGCTCATCAAACGCGGCGTGCGCCCCGACCGCGTGCACCTCATCCGGCGCGGCCTCGACGCCCTGCCCGTCATGAAGCGCCTGCGCCCCTCGCGCCTGCCCCTGCGCATCGTGTGCGTGGCCCGGCTGGTGGAGAAAAAAGGCCTGCGCGAACAAATGAAAATCCACGCCGCGCTGCGCGACGCCGGGGTCGGCTTTGAAGCGCGCATCGTCGGCGACGGACCGTTGCGCGACGAACTCGCGCTCATCATCCGCAAACACAACCTCGCCGGGCGGGTCTTGCTCACCGGCCAGCTTTCCCTCGACGAGGTCTGGGGCCAGCTCGCGTGGGCCGACGTGCTGGTGCACACCGGCATCGTCGCCGCCAGCGGCGACCGCGACGGGCTGCCCAACGTCATCCCCGAGGCCATGTCCATCGGCGCGATGGTCGTCTCCTCCCCGGTCGCCGCGACGACCGAGGCCGTGCGCCACGGCGTGACCGGGCTCGTCGCCGATGTCGCCCGCCCCGACGCATGGGTGGCCGCCCTGCGCCGCCTCGCGACCGACGCCGGCCTCGCCGAATCGCTCCGCGCCGAGGCCCGCCGCTGGGTGGAGGAAAATTTCGACGCCCATAAAAACGCCGCCCGCCTCCACGCCTGCTTCGAGGAGCAAATTTCGAGGCGCGCCTCCGGCCATGATCTACTTTGACGTGACCAAAAGCCGCGACTCCGCCCGCCACTCGGGCCTCATGCGCGTGAGCCGCCGGCTGCTCGACGAACTCGGCGCGGAGGCGCGGCCCGTCGTGTGGCGGGCCGGGCGCTGGCGCCGGCCCGGCTGGCCCGGCCCGGCGGCGGCGCCCGCGGCCGCGGACTGGCTGCTCACGGCGGAGCTTTTTTGCGAGGAGGAGCGCCCCGGTTTTGCCCGGTTCATGCGCGCCCGCCCGTGCCGGCTGGCGGCCGTCTTCCACGACGCCATCCCGTTGAAACACCCCGCCATCACCTGGCCGCAAAGCGTCGCCCGCCACCCCGCCTACATGACGATGCTCGCGGATTTCGACCGCGTGCTCGCCGTCTCGGAATGGAGCCGCGGCGAGCTGACCTCGTTCTGGCAATGGCAGGGCCGCGCCGCCCGCGCCGAAGTCCTCGCCATCACCCTCGGCGCCGATTTCCTGCCCGGCGCGGACTTCCCGCCCGAAACGGCGGCGCCGCCGCCGGACGCGCGTTGGCGCGCCCGCCCCCGAGGCGCCACCGCCCCGCCCGGCGGCGGCGGGGGCGCCGCGCCCCCCGCGCGCCTGCTCTGCGTGGGCATCCTGGAGCCGCGCAAAAACCAGGCCTTCCTGCTCGATGTCTGCGCCGGGCTCTGGGATGCGGGGCTGTGCTTCGAGCTGCACATCGCCGGACGCGTCAACCCGCGCTTCGGCGGCGGAATCGAGCGCAAGCTCCTCGCGATGCGGAAAACGCATCCCAAAATCAACTACCACCGCGCCCCGGGCGACGTCGCGCTGCTCGGCCTGCTCCGCGCCGCGCGCGCCGTCGTTTTCCCGACCCTCGCCGAAGGCTGCGGCCTGCCGCCGCTGGAGGCGCTCCGGCTCGGCGTCCCCTGCGTGTGCAGCGACCTGCCCGTGCTCCGCGAATCCGCCGCCGGCGGCGGCTGCCTCATGGCCGCGCCCGGCGACCACGCCGCATGGACGGCGGCGCTTCGCCGCGTCCTGACCGACGACGCCTGCCATGCCGCCCTGCGCGCGCAGGCGGCGGCCCGCCGGCTCCCCGCGTGGGCGGACACCGCCGCGCAAGTCCGCGCGGCCCTGCGCGGCTGATTCATGGGAACGCCTGATAATCAACCGAGAAATCAGTAGCGAGTAGTGAGTAGCGAGTAGTGAGTAGCGAGTGGCGAGTGGGAAAACCCGCGCGACCCGCGCCCTTTTTCATCATTCACTGATGTTACGCGGCGGCGTCCGTTTTCGTCCATCGTCCATCGTCTATCGTTCTTCTTTCTTCTTTCTCTTTCCTCTTTCGTCAGACGTGGGCCGGGGGAAAGAGGAAAGAGAAAGAGAAAGAGAAAGAGGAAAGAGAACGATAGACGATAGACGATAGATGATGGACGATGGACGAAAACGGACGCCGCCGCGTAACATCAGTGATTAAAACATATCATGCGTTTTCATGGAACCCCGTTGGGGTTCGGCAACACCCCGACAAGACGGCAGGGTTGCCGCGAAGCATGAGCGGCTACCCTGCCCTTTGTTGTCAAACGCCTTTGGCGTTTATGGCGGACGCTTATATCCCAACAGGTCTAATCGAAAATTTCGCCAAAAACCGGCCTTCGCGTAACATCAGTTCCAAGTCTGATCCAAAGCTCCGCTTGGTTGCGGGCTTTTTGCGGGCCTGCTTCCTCCGCGTAACATCAGTGACTGATGTTA
>JAITDF010000636.1 GCA_031282705.1 Opitutaceae bacterium
TCCCGCGGCTTTGGTCACTCGTGGCTCCCGGCGGTCTCGGCGAGACCACCCTACCGAAAAACCTCTCCTGCGTAACATCAGAGATAAAGAGAAAGAGGAAAGATGAAAGATTCCGGCAGCGCGGGCTGCTGCGCGCGGCGGCGGCTCAGAGCCGCGCGGCGCGGACGGCGTCCGCCAGCGCCTCGATGTTTTCCCAAGGCACGTCCGGTTCGAGGACGTGCGTCGGCGCGACGACAATCCCCGCGCCCTCGCGCGCGAACCGCGCGCACTCCGCGACCACCGCGCGCACCTCGCCGGGCGTCCCGAACGGCATCGTCGTCTGCGTGCCCACCATGCCCCAGAATTTGAGATGGTGCCTGTGCTCCGCAATCACCCCGGCGGGCGGCAGGCATTCGGGCTGCACGGGGTTCAGAATGTCCACGCCGATCTCGACCAGCTCGTCGATGACCGGACGGATGTCGCCGTCGGAATGATAACGCACCCACAGCGGACGCGTCTGGTTTTCGCGCAACGCGTCGATCACGCGCTTGAGCCGCGGCTTGAGATGCCGCCGCCAGAAGGGGACCGACATCATCATGCCGCGCTGCGTGCCCACGTCGTCCCCCAGTCCCGCGACATCCACGCCGGCCCGCGCCACCAGACGCGCGCGCCGCACGGAAAACTCGGTGAACCAGTCCAGCAGCCACGCGCCGATTTCGTTGCCCTCGATCAAGTCCTCGAAAAGCACGTCCATGCCGCGCCGATACCAGGCGGATTCGAAGACGGTGACTTCCATGTTGCAGACGGCGACCTTGCCGGCGGCGTGGATGGCGGCGACATCCTCCGCAAGCGTGCCGGCGGTCAGCGCGGTGTCGAGGTCGGGCCAGGGAAGCGCGCGCAGTTGTTCCGGCGAGGCGAGGCCGGCGAGCGGATAAAATTTCTCGCGCAAATGATACGCGCCGCCGGGCGTGGCGTGCGCGGACGGGACGAGCACCTCGCCGAGCGCGCGGATTTCGGCGCCGGGCGGGAGCGCGACGCCGAGCGCGGCGAAGGACTCGCGCCAGCGCGCGGGCTCGTCGGCGAGTCGCGGGCCGCAGCAACGGAAATCCAGATCAAACGCCTGCGCCGCGTCGCGCGTCCCGAACCGTGCCCCGATGCGGTCGGCGACGGGCGGCGTCACGGGCAGGTCGAAAGGAAGCCATTGCGGGGAAGCCCCGCCGCGTCCCCGGTTCATCATCGCACAAAAATTTTCCAGCGAGTTCATGTTCTGGCGTTGTTTGTCCGGCCCCAATATTAAAGCAGGCAGACGTTTTTATGAATGGAGAGATTGGCAGAATTTGTGTTTTTTGGCATGACATCTGTTTATGAAAGCCCGTCATTCCTTCCCTCTTTCCTCGCGCTGGTCGCAGCCGGGGCATGTGGTCATTTCCGGGGCATTGCATAAAACGGAAATCCAAAGCCGCCGCGAATTTGACTATTTTGGCATGGTGTTTGTCACCGCCGGGAAAGGGTGGTTCGAGGATGCGCGCACGCCGCGCGCGGCGGTTTCGGCGGGCGACCTGTTCTTTTTATATCCGGGTGTCTGGCACAGCTATGGTCCCGACGGGGGCGGCTGCTGGGACGAGATTTTTTTGGTGTTCTCCGGGGAGATTCCCCGCGCCTGGCAAAAGGCGGGCTGGCTGCCCGAGCGTCCGCCCTTGCTCTCGCTGGGCGCCGCCGCCGCCTGGGCGCGAAAAATCGAAGCCGTGCCCGGCAAACGCATGCCGTGGGACGCCAAATCCTGTTGCGAGGAAATCTGCCGCTTGCAGCAACTGTTGTCCGAAGTGCTCGCCGTTCGGGAGTCAAACCAGCAACGGCAGGAGGGCGACCGCCGATGGGCCGGGGAGGTGGACCGCCTGCTGGAGAAACAACTGCGGCAGCCGCCCGACTGGGACGCGCTGGCCTCCCGGCTGGGCATGGGCTACGAAGCGTTCCGCAAACGCTTTTCCCGCGTCTTCGGCGTGCCTCCCGTGAAGCACCTGACGCGGCTGCGCGTCAACTGCGGCTGCGACATGCTGGCCCATCCCGCGGCTTCAAACCGCGCGGTGGCGGAGGCGCTGGGCTTTTGTGACGAGTATTATTTCAGCCGTTGTTTCAAGCAGGTGGTCGGCATGACCCCGCGCGAGTTCAGGCGCCGGATGTGGCGGATGGATTAGCCGGTGCCTGGCGTCCCGGTTGTTGCTTACGGGACGGGGCGCTGCCGAAGTGCCGGCGGTAGGCCCGGCTGAAATCATTGAAATGCCGGTAGCCGAGCATGAAGGCGGCTTCCTTGATCGTGACGCCCGGCTTGCCGAGGAGTTCGCGGGCGCGGTTCATCTTGATGCGGTGAAAATGCGCGAGCGGGCTTTCGCCGGTTCGGCTTTTGAAAAGCCGGTGCAGCGTGGGTTGCGAGACGTCCAGATAGTCGCAGAGGCGTCCGACGGGCTCCTGGCTGTCCGGGTGCAGGCGCATCCACGTCAGGGCGAGGGAGACACGGCGGGCGGCGGGATTTTCTTCGGGGGAGGGCTTCATCAGGCGCAGCAGCAGGACCTCGATCTGGAACTGGCAGCTCTCCAGCCAGCCGCGGCTCCATTCGTCCCGGCCCAGGATTTCTTCGCGGCACATCGCATGCAGCCGGCTCCACAACGGACGCCGGGCGGCGGGGATTTTTTGCATGGCGCCGGCGTCATCCGGCATGGCGGCCAGCTCCGGGTGCAGCAGCGACCGCCACATCCAGAGGAAAAACTTGCAGCCCTTGTCCCCGGAGCGCTCCCAGCCATACGGGCAGTTCTCGCGGATGAAAACAAGCCGGCCGGGGGACAGCCGGATAGCGCGACCATTCAGGATGATGACCGGCGAGCCTTCCTCGATGCAGACGCAGACCCAGCCTTCATGCGTGCTGGCGGGGACGCCCCGGCGGTGGAAATCGCGGCGCCCCCATGCCAGATAAAGGAGGGGGAACGCCCCGCCGCCGTCCTCGCACTTCCAGAACGAGCGGTCGCGCGCGGGGAGATAGAGCCGTTTGGGAGCGCGGTCGGGCATGGCATCATCATTCAATCAATTTGTGCTGCGCGTTCAAGAAGCGTTTCTTCGCCCGCGCCGCGCCGCAGGATCGAGGCATGGAAACAACCGCCATGCCCGCCTCCGCGCCCGCCGTCACGGGAATCATCACCGACATCCAGCGCTTCTCGCTGCATGACGGGCCGGGCATCCGCACGACGGTTTTTTTCAAGGGCTGCAACATGCGCTGTGCGTGGTGCCACAATCCGGAGACGATCAACCCGCGTCCCGAACTCCAGTTTTTCCGCTCCAAGTGCATCGGCTGCGGACATTGTATCCAGAATCCGGATGCGGACTCCGGGATTGGAGCCGCGATGAGTTTCACCGACGGCACCGGCGCGGTGCGGCATTACCGGGGAGATTGTCACGCGGAGGCCCTGGTGAAGGTGGGGCGCGAGGTCTCGCCGCGGGATGTCATGGACGAGGCGGTGCAGGACATGGCTTTCTACAAAAATTCCGGCGGCGGCGTGACGCTTTCCGGCGGCGAAGTGACGATGCAGCCCGGCTTCGCGCGCGAAACCCTTGCACTGCTGAAAACGCGCGGCATCCACACGGCCGTCGAGACCAACCTGTCCGTGGCGTGGGCAACCCTCGAACCGCTCCTGCCGCTGCTGGATTTGGTGATGTTCGACCTCAAGCACATGGACGCCGCCGCGCACCGCGAATGGACCGGCATATCCAACAAACGGATACTGGAAAACGCCCGCCGCCTCGGCGCGTGCGGCCTTCCGCTGATCGTTCGCACGCCGGTCATCCCCGGCTTCAACGACACCGCCGCCGCTATCGGAGCAATCGCGTCGTTTGCCGCCACGCTGCCCGCGCTGGAGTATTACGAACTGCTCGCCTACAACCCGCTCGGCGCGGACAAATACCGCTGCATGGGCAAACCATACCCGCTCAAGGACGCGCCCATGATTCCCGAGGCGGCCATGAAACGATTCGGCGCCGTCGCCGAAACGCGCGGCATCCAAGTCCGCATCGCCTGAGCCTGCAAAATCATGAACACCCAAGCCACGCCCGCCGCCGGAAATTTCGCGCCGCTTTCCTTTGCCAACCGCATGCGGCGGCTCATGGAAAAAAAGCTCGCCGTCACCCGGGAGAAAATCGACCGCGAAGGCGGCATGGACGAGGGCGATTACGGGCGCCACGTCGCCCCGGAGGATTTTCACTGGCAAATCACGCCCAACCACGCCGACGGCTCTTTCTACGGTTTCACAGGCTGGACGCGGAATTTCGAGAGCCTGCTCGCGGCGCAGCCGGTGTATGTGAATCCCCACGACGCGCTGGCCGGGCAGACCTATTTTTATCTTTCGAAAATGAAAACCCCCGCGTCCGCCGCCGGCGCCGCCGGCGGTGTTGCCAACCCGAAATCCCGCAAAACCCCCGGCGCCGCCGGCCACGTGTGGAATCCCGACTTCGACTACTCGCATCTCAAATCTTTTCACGAGAAATATAACATCACGCACGGCATTGGCGCGGACGCGCACTACGCCTGCGACCTCGCGATGGGATTGCGGCTCGGCTGGGGCGGCATCCTGGAGAAACTCCGCCGCCACCGCGCGCTGCACGGGCGCGACAATGCGCTGTTCTACGAGTGCGAGGAACGCACAGTGCTGGCGATTCAAGGCTGGATTCGCCGCACCGTCGCGGAAATCGACCGCCGGCTTCTCGCCGAGGCCCATCCGCAACTCCGGGAAAACCTGCGCGCGATGAAAGCCGTGAACGAGTGGATCGCGGCGGGCGGCGCGCCGCGCACGCTGCGCGAGGCCTGCCAGTGGCTCGCGTGGTTCGTGCTGGCCAAGCGCACCTACAATCGCTGCGGCGCGGGCGGCCAGCTCGACGAACTGCTCCGCCCCTGCTACGAGCGCGATGTCGCGTCCGGGTTGATCGACGACAAAGAGGCCGCTTTCACCATCGCCTGCCTGCTGCTGATCGACGCGCAGTATTACCAGCTCGGCGGTCCGGGGCCGGACGGGCGCGACCTGACGAGCCGCGTGTCGCACCTCATCCTGGACGCCGCCGAATTGATGGACGGGCCGTGCAACCTCACAATCCGCGTCCACGACGGACTCGACCCCGAACTGCTCCGGCGCGGCGTGCGGCTGTTGTTCCATTACAAAAAAGGCTGGCCGCGCTTCAGCGGCGACAAGGCGCTGGTGGCCGGGTTCGTGCGCGCCGGCTATTCAGAGGAACTCGCGCGCCAGCGCATCGCCGTCGGCTGCAACTGGATGTCGCTCCCCGGCCTCGAATACACGCTCAACGACGTGGTGAAGGTGAACCTCGCCAAGGTCTTTGAAGTCGCCTGGCTGGAGCTGTTTGCCGGCACCGCCGCCGCCTTGCCGGACTTGTGGCGGTTGTGGAAAATTTATCTGCGGCACCTGCGCGTTGCCGTCGAAAAAACCGCCGACGGGAATCATTTTCACCTGTGCCATCAGGCGCACAACGAGCCGGAACTGGTGACAAATCTCCTTTGTCATGGCCCGGTCGAAAAGGGCGTGGATATGTCCTCCGGAGGAGCACAATATTATAATCTCGCGATTGACGGCGCGGGCATCGCCGTCGTGGCCGATTCGTTTGCCGCGCTCGAACAGCGCGTGGTGGACGAGCGCCGCCTCACTTGGGACGAGGTGCGCCGGCAGCTTGAGAAAAACTTCCCCGGCACCGGGGGCGAAAGCGCGCGGCTCCTGTTGCAAGGCAGCGGGCGTTACGGCCAGGCCACGGGCAACCGCGCCGAACGCTGGGCCGTGCGCATCTCCAAGGCGTGGAGCCGCATCGTGCGGGACCAGAACCGGCGTTACCCCGGGTATAATTTCATTCCAGGGCTCTTTTCCTGGGCCAATACGATCGAATTCGGCAAGGCGGTCGGGGCCACGCCGAACGGACGCCGCGCCGGCCAGCCGGTCAATCATGGCGCGAATCCGCTGCCCGGTTTCCGCAAGGACGGCGCCGTCACCGCGCTGGTCAACGCCGTCGCCGCCGTGCAGCCGGGCTACGGCAACACCGCACCGGTGCAACTGGAGCTCGACCCGGCCCTCGGCGAGGGCCCGGAGGCTATTGACAAGATCATCGCGCTCATCAGGACGATGTTCGACCAGTGCTGCACGCTGCTGAACATCAACCTGGTTGACGAGGAGCGCGTGCTTGAGGCGCACAAGGATCCCTCGAAATTCCCGGACCTCGTGGTGCGGGTGACCGGGTTCACGTCGTATTTTTCCATGCTCTCGCCCCAATTCCGCCAGCTCGTGGTGGACCGCATCCTGTCCAAACGAAAACGGTGAGGCGAAATCCCCGCGCCCGGAGCCTGTCCGCGCGGGTGGAGTCGCGCGCGGCTCATCCGCCGTCAACCATCAACATGCCTTCCCGTTCAACAGATGGCAGGGATATGGCAAGGAGTCCGGGAACAAGCTCGTCGGATAATACTTTCCCGCCGTTCCATTCCGCATGATAGCCGCGCCCCGATTTCATGCAAACGAGGAGCGATCGCCGGCTGGAAGCCGGGCATGGGCGAAATTTGATAAAAGCATTCATGCGCGTGTTTTTTTTGTTGAAAGCAACGCGTTCCACCCATGCGTCGAACCCCGTCGTCAGACGCCCCGGACAATGGCAGGCGGCATAAAAAATCATGACCGGAGTGGATAACCCTGAAAATTGATGCCAGCCGCATCCGCGGCCTGTTTCTATAAGAAAATGCTCGAAACAATGATAGGACTCCCGCACTTCCGCGTCCCATGTCCTCAGCGCGCGCCTGGCGATGGCAAGGGCGCGTGCCGGGCGGCCCAGGTCCAGCATTGTTTTCCAAAAAAACCACTGG
>JAITDF010000664.1 GCA_031282705.1 Opitutaceae bacterium
GTAAGAGAACGAGAACGATTGGGAGGGCGCGTCAGGTGTCGTTTGGGTTCGGCGCGAGCCGGGCGACGGGCGCGAGTTTGTTGTCGATGACGACCGGGATCCTGTCGCGCAGCTTGAACACGCCGCTGGTGACAACCGTCTCGCCGCCCTTCAGGCCGCTCGTCACCGCGATGAAATCACCGCGCTGCTCGCCGAGGCGCACGACTTCCTTGCGCAGGATTTGCACGGGTTTGCCGCCGGCGTCCTTCACGGCCTCGCCCGTTTTTTCGTCCTTTTTGTCCTCGATGACAAACACCGAGTCGCCATACGGCGCGTAGAGCACGGCGGTGGCGGGCACGGCGACCACCTTGGTGGTGCGCGGCAGGAGCACGGTCACGTTGACAAACATGCCGGGGCGGAGCCGCTCGTCGGGATTGCGGAGCGTGGCCTGCACGCGGACGTTGCGCGTGGCGGCGTCCACCTCGGGATTGATGGCGGTGATCGTGCCCTCGAAGACGGCGCCGGCGTTGCCGGCGGCGGCGTTGGTGGCGGTGTCGGCGCCGGCGATAGCGCCGGTGTCGTCGGTGCCGTCGTCGGTCACGACGCGCACGGGCTGCCCGGCGGCGATCTGCCCGAGGCGCTGTTGAGGGAGGGAGAAGTCCGCAAAAATCGGGTCGAGCGACTGGAGCGGGACGATGGCGTCGCCGGGGTTGAGGATCTGGCCGAGGTTCACGCGACGGATGCCGAGGCGGCCGGCAAAGGGCGCGCGGATGGTTTTCTTGGCGATGACCGCGCGGATGTTGTCAGCCTGCGCGGCGGCCTGCTTGAACTGCGCGTCGTTGGTGTCGAACTCGGCCTTCGAGATGGTCGATTTGGCGAGCAGTTCGCGCGAGCGGTCGAGGTTGATCTTTGCGAGCTCGACGGCGGCCTCGGCGGCGCGGAGTTGCGCCTCCTCGGTGGCGGTGTCGAGTTGCACGAGCACGTCGCCGGCCTGCACGGTCGAGCCGGCGTCGAAGGCGATGCGCGTGATCTTGCCGCCCAGCTCGGCGGCGACCGTCACGCCCTCGACCGGCGCGAGCGAGCCGACGGCGGCGATGCGCGACTGCCAGGAGTCGTTGAGCACGGGCGCGGCCGTGACCGTCGTGACCGGCTCGTCCTGGGGCAGGTTGACGAGGTGGTTGATTTGCACGACCTTGATGACGGCGGCGAGCGCGACGATGCCGAGGAAACCGCCGATGGCGAGGAGGGAGACTTTGAGCCGGGACATAAAAAAAGCGATTAGTAGCCCAGCAGGGGGCGCATTTGCCGCGTGCTCAGGCGGCGGGCGAGGTCGCGGGCGAAGAACGGGCCGCGGTAAATCATGCCGGTGTAGATTTGCACCAGGGTCGCGCCGGCGTCGAGTTTCTCCCCCGCGCTTTCGCTGTCGGTGATGCCGCCCGCGCCGATGATGGGCAGCCTGCCGTTCGT
This sequence comes from Opitutaceae bacterium, assembly GCA_031282705.1. Lineage (GTDB taxonomy): Bacteria > Verrucomicrobiota > Verrucomicrobiia > Opitutales > Opitutaceae > Termitidicoccus. Next base: position 1,447 of record JAITDF010000664.1, read on the forward strand.
CGCGCGCGCGATGTAGTTGATGATTTGCGTCGAGCGCGCGCGCAGCGGCCGGCCGCTCAGGCCGCCGGACTCGTTGACCGACGCGAACCAGCCGGGGCGGTCGAGCGTGGTGTTCGTGGCGATGATGCCGTCGAGCCCGAACTCGGCGACGGCGGCGAGCACGGCGTCGATCTGCCGCCAGGCGAGGTCGGGCGCGATTTTGAGGAGGATGGGCTTGCGGGTTTTGCCGGGCCGCGCGGCGCGGGCGCGGTTGGCGGCGGTGACGGCGCCGAGCAGTTCGCGGAGGCGCTCCGCGTCCTGGAGTTTGCGCAGGCCGGGCGTGTTGGGGCTGCTGACGTTGAGCGCGATGTAGTCGGCGTGGTCGGCCAGCCGGGCGAAGCTGGCGAGGTAGTCCCCGACGGCCTGGTCGAGCGGGGCGGCCTTCGATTTGCCGATGTTCACCCCGAGCGGGATGGCGCGGCGGCCGGGGCCGGGCCGGCGCGCGAGGCGGCGGGCGGCGAGGTCGGCGCCGCGGTTGTTGAAACCCATGCGGTTGATGACGGCCTCGTGCGCCGGGTAACGGAAGGTGCGCGGGCGCGGGTTGCCCGGCTGCGGGAGCGCGGTGAGGGTGCCGATTTCCACGTGGCCGAAGCCGAGCGCGGCGGCGGCCGGCCAGGCGGCGGCGTGCTTGTCGAACCCGGCGGCGAGGCCGACGGCGTTGGGGAAGCGCAGGCCGAAGGCCTCGACGGGCGCGCTGCCGGCGGGCAGGCGGTTGAGGCGCTCCAGCACGGCGCAGAGCGGGCGCAGCCGGCCGAGCAGGGTCATGGCGAGGACGGCGATATCGTGGGCCCGTTCGCAGTCGAGTTTGAAAAAGAGGCGCCGCAGCACGCGTTCGTAGAGCAGGTTCATCCGTGGGTTTGGAGCGTGCGACGCCCAGGGGAAAAATCAAGCGCGCAGGCGGGGCGGCGGCGGCAAAAACGGCCTTGGGGGGGCGGGGCTGAAAAAGTTGCGATTTTGTGCTTGTTTTTCATTTTCCGGCCAGCACGCTGCCGCTGCGATTCCAGAAATTGCAGGCGCGCGAGCGGAGGCGTGCCGGGAAAAGGCAACGATGCGTTTTTCCCGGTTTGACTCCGCCGCGAACCGCCTCTTTTGCTGCGCGCCGACTCACAAACCAACATTCAGGTTACACCACGCAAACCCGACATCTCTTCTTATGGCCAAATCCTCCACAACTCTCGATTGGTGCATAGTCCGCCTCGGCGAAGACCACAACTGGTGGGTCGATGAGGTCAGCGACCCGGTCCGCTGGGACGTGGACGGGCTCAGCATCGTGGACCCGCGCCAGGTTGACCACCTCATCGAGCTGGTCGAGCCGATGCGCGACTACGGCTTCGACCAGGACATCATGGAAGCGGCGTTCATCGCCTTCCGCATCGAACGCGACCTCGGCGAGGGCCGCATCCGCCTGCGGCGGTTCAAGGATTCCTTTTTCGAGTCCGACGAAAAGCTCTTCATCCTCGCCGACGTCATCGACGAGGAAAACGGCCCCTACGCCGACCTGCTCGACCACATCACCCGCTGCCGGGTGAAGATGCTCAACGACCTCTTCGACTTCGCGGCGAAGCTCACCGTGGACGAGGTCGAGGACGAAATCCGCGAGGAGCAGAACGCCAGCTTCATCGAGGGCAAGGCCATCCACACGTTTGAGGAGCTGACCGGCATCCTCGACTACATGCCGGCCGGCTGGGATGCCGACGAGGATGCCTCCGAAAAATCCAACGCGGACGAGCCCGACGACGATTTGCCCGAGCTTGACGAGGAGGAGGAGGAGCGCCTCAAGAACGACGAGTCCCTCAAATGGGACGATGAGGAGGGCGGCGAGGGCTCGGAGGACGAAAAGTCCGGCGAGGATAAGGACGCCGCCGATGAGGATGGGGACAAAACCGACGGCGGGGACCGCCCAAAACGGCGCTCGCGCGGGAAGCATTGATCGTCCACGCTCGCCGGATGCGGCCACTTTTCCCCGCCTTGAAGACGCCCCTTGCGGCCCGCGCGCGACTCGCCGGCGCGGCCTGTTGCTGCGCCATGCTGTTCCTGCCGGCGGGCTGCCGGTCGCCCGGCGGGGATTCACGCCGGAACCCGGAACTCCCCGCGTCCGGTTCCGCCGCCTCGCTCCGGCCGGGCGACACGCTTGTCATCACGCTCCAGGGCGTGCCCGATTCGAGCAACAACCAGGTGCAGATCGACGACCAGGGGCTGATTTCGCTGCCGTTCATCGGGGCCGTCAAAGCCTCGGAGGTGACGACGGCGAATCTTTCCCGGCAAATCCGCGACACCTATGTGGCGAAAAAAATCTACACCACCGTGGATGTGTCGGTGAGCGTGACGGAGCGCTATGTCTATGTGGGCGGCGAGGTGGGGCGCCCCGGGCGCGTGATCTGGACATCGGACCTGACCCTGACCAAGGCGGTGCAGGCGGCGGGCGGCTTCAGTCTTTATGCGAAGGAAAAGGGCGTGAATCTGGTGCGCGACGGCCGGTCGCATGTCATCGACGCGCACCTGGCGCTGAAAAAGCCGTCGGAAGACCCGTTGCTGCTGCCGGGCGATTCGTTGCAGGTGCCGAAGTCGGCGTTTTGAGGCGTCGGCGGGGAACCGGTTGCAAAAGCCCGCAAGGCAGGGCAAGGGGCAAGCGGGACGCTTGCCCGGACGGGATGCAGGACAAGCGTCCCGCTTGTCTTTTGCCTGACGGGAACAGGATGGATGCCCCCGCCACTTTGGGGCGGCGCGTTTTGCGCGCCGCCGGGCAAGCGGGACGCTCGCCCTACTTCCAATCAGGCAAGCGGGACGCTTGCCCTACGTCCCAATCAGGCAAGCGGGACGCTCGCCCTACTTCCCAATCGGGCAAGCGGGACGCTTGCCCGGCGTCCAAAACTTCTGCGTGCGACACTTCTGCGTGCGACATGGTTTTTCAAAATGCGCATGGGTATTTCCAAGCCGGGTCAACCTTTGACCAAAATTTGTGGCAAAACCCTTGCGCG
>JAITDF010000705.1 GCA_031282705.1 Opitutaceae bacterium
CCTGCCCAAGGGCGCGGCGAATTTTGCCAGCAGCCCCGCGGGGTTGCGCGCGTTCTTCGCGCGGCTGCCCGAAAACGCACGGGTGGTCTGCGAGGCGACCGGCCGCATCGACGCGCCGCTGATCGCCCGCCACGCCCGCCACACCGAAGAGATCTTTCCTCAAGAGGGGAAAAGGGGATGGGAGAGATGGGAGCGATGGGAGAGAAAGAAGAAAGAGAAAGAGGAAAGAGGGGGAGAACGGATGCTTCCGCGTAACATTGGTTTTTAAGATTGCCCCCTGCTCCGCCCTGCTCTTTCTGCTTCCCTGCAACAGGGGTTTGTGGCTCCGGTTGCGCGTCCTCCTTAAACCATGTCACTCCTCCCTTTTTCCAGCCAACTGATCGCTGACGTCGGCATCTCCTTCGGTGACGAAGGCAAAGGCCGCCTGATTCCCGAAATCACCCACGAGCTGCGCGACACCGCGGCGGCGGTTTCCGTCGTCCTCAAAGTCAACGGCGGGGCCAACTCCGGCCACACCGCCGCCGGCATCAAGCTCAACCTCCTGCCCGCCGGCGTCGCCGACGCCGGCGTCGCGCACCTCGCCATCGGCGGCGGCGTCGTCGCCGACCCGCGCAAAATCTGGTGGGAGGCCCTCCCGCTCGAAAAAAAAGGCCGCGCCGTGCGCTCCCGCCTGCTCATCGACGAACGCACCCTCGTCTCCGACCTCACCCACCGCCTGCTCGACCTCGCGTGGGAGGACTACCGCGTCAACATCCTCCACGAGGAGCCGCGCGGCTCGACCGGGCGCGGCATCACGCCCGCCTTCTCCGACGAGACCGGCCAGTGGCAGATCCACTTCGCCGACTTCCTCGCCCCGCCCGACGAATTTCGCAAAAAACTCGCCCGGCGCGCCGACCGCGCCTGCCGCGTCATCCAGCACGTCTGCCAGGTGAGCGCCGCGACTTGGGACGCGTTTTTTGAAAAACTCACCGCCGCCGAACGCCGCGCCAACGCCGAGGCCGTCGAACTCGGCGTCTTCGACAAAAACGAATTCGACTTCACCCGCTTCAAAGGCCCCGCGCCCTTCACCCTCGACCTCGACACGCTCGCCGATGCGTATTGGAAAGCCGGATACGGACTGGCCCCGCAAATCGGCGAGGTGCGCGAACTCATCCTCCGCGAACTCCGCGCCGGGCGCACCATCATCGGCGAATTCGGCCAGTCCTACTGGCTCGACAAACGCCACGGCTTCACCCCCAACGTCACCGCCTCGCACACCTTCACGCCGGAGTTTTTCGAGAGCGCCGGCATCCCCGTCCAGCGCATCCACGCCTTCGGCGTCGCCAAGGCCTACGACACCAAGGTCGGCACCCACACCTTCATCACCCGGATGGACGACGCGCACCCCCTCGGCATCCTCCTCAAAAAACTCGAATTCGGCACCAGCACCGGCCGCCAGCGCATGGTCGGCTGGTTCGACGCCGTGGAGAAAGGCGACGCCCTGCGCTACGGCGGCTACCAGGACCTCATGATCAACAAAATCGACGCGCTCGCCCACACCGGCGAGTGGCGCGGCGACCTGCTCATCTGCACCGCCTACGAGGACGCGGCGGGCCGGCGCCACCACCACGTCCCCCGCAACGACGCCGTCCGTCGCGCCCTGCGGCCCGTTTACGAAAAACATCCCGGCTGGAGGGGCGACATCTCGCAAATCCGCCGCTTCGCCGACCTCCCGCACAACGCGCAACGCTACACCGCCGCGATGCTGCGCGCCATCTTCGAGGTGGCCTGGCACGGCGAGCCGCCCCCCCCCGCCGACCGGCTCCCCAACTTCCGCTACCTCGGCGTCGGCCCCGGCCCCTCGCAAATAATAAAAGACCTGCCGCCCGCCGCCGAGCTGATACAACTGGGGTGAGATATGATGAATTTCCCAACCGCCCCCGGGGCCATGCAAACGCCCGATCCTGGCCGCGGGCCCCTCGTTGCGCTCGTCACCAACAGCTAAAAGCCGCCGCCCTTCCGGGGCTTCACTGTCTCATCGAAAACTGCGACGAACCCCGGAATTAGCGTAACCACGCCCTGATTGGGAAATGGTATGATATAACTGATGGGACGAGGAAGCGGCGACCTCGTCGTTCCGAGTGAAGCGACAATCCGCCAACCCGCATTACGACTGGCAGCCGGCGCGGTAGCGCCACGTACCGCAGGTTTCCAAACCTGCTTCGGGCCGGAGGCCCGCAACCAGTCCCATGTCCGCAAAAGAGCCCGCGACCAACGCGGGCTTTGGAGCAGACTTGGAAATCTGCGGTGCGACAGGCTGCCGACGCGGAAGCTTGACAACCTGCGGCACGACGGAGCCGCGTAACATCAGTGATATAAAACGCCGCCCGCCGGGCGCCCGGCGGGCGGCGTTGCGGTCAGAACTTGAACACGATTTGCGCGCCGGCGAAAAACGAGGTGCCCACGTCGTATCCATAATAGTAATTGTCGTCCTCGTTTATGTAAGTGTAGCCGGAAATTTCCGCGCGGATGAGGAAATTGTCATTGATTGCATACGTCGGTGAAAATGTCTCCTTCACGAAACCGACCTTTTTTCCAAACGACATGCGTGCGTCACCCTTTGTAATCAATTCCTCGCTCACACGGCCCAGCACGCTGAACTTTTCCGTGCATTTCACTTTCAGCATCAGCAGCGCGTTGTGGCCCTCCTCGCCGCCGATTTTGTATAATCCATTGACGGTTTCCCTCGATGTTTTCTTATACGTGAACTCGGCGGCGAGCGTCACCCGTTCGCCAATTTGCCAGCCGGCCCAGAAATTAAACACAAAAGAAGCAGGACGTTGCGTCCAAACAGGGTAATCGCTGTTCGTGGCGGAGGTTTCAAAACCGGTGCCTGCGAACAGCGTAACCTTCCCGTCCGCGAGCGTGAGCTGCACGAAATCCTCGATGCCGTAATTCGCGCTCGTTTCGCCGTCGCCCGCGAATGCCGAATCCGTTCCATAAACCGAGTCGAGCAGCGCGAGGCCGCATGTGACGATGCGGTTGCCGAAGGTGAACTTTGCACCGGAATGATAACCGGGAATCGGCGCGAGGAAATCGCCGTTCGCATAACTGATTTGATTCATGTCCGCCGCGTGAAACGACTCGTAGCCGAGGAAACTCAAAAAACGCCCGCCGGTGAGCGTGAAGCCGCGGCCGAGGTTCCAGTCAACGTAGGCGTCGAGCAACAGTGTGTCGCCGGTGCCGTATGCGCCGCCATCATGATAAATGCCGGCGTAGGCGCGCACGGGCGCGCTGCTGATGGCGAAACCCAGTTTCGCGGCGCCGATGCCGGTGTGGCTGTAATCCTGCTCCTTCCCCCTGGCCTCGTGCCGGATGCCGGAGGCGGCGATGTATCCGTCCATGGAAAACATCTCCGAAAGTTTGGTTTCCGCGGCGGCGCGCGGCGCGGAAAACGTTGAGAAAGACATCGCGCAGGCGATGGCGGCGGCGCGGACAAGGCCGATGCCGGCGGCGGTTGGCTGTGAATGCGTGTTCATGATTTGTCGGTGCTGAAGGTTGCGGTGCGATTTTTTGAAAACCCGCGCGCCGTCGCCGGCGGCGGTGTGTGTCGGCGCCGTCACCAGCAAGGGTTGGTGAGTTTGTTTCAAACATCACAAATCGTGACAAACTTGGCAATTCATTTCCTATCAATCCGCGCAAATCCTGACAACCATCGCCGGAAATGAAGCAATCCTTGCAGTTGAATTTCCGCATCACCGAGGAAATCCGCGCGTGTTTTGACGACATCGAGAAAAACACCGGACAGAAGGACTACGTCATCGCCCGCTCGCTGTTTCACGCCCTTGTGTCGCACTGGGAGAAACACAAAAGCATCACCCTGCCCTTCGTCCTCGCCGACCCGAAAACCGCCGCGAAAAAGTAGCGCCCGCCCCGCCCGCCGGCACCGGCGGCGCCGCTTCCCGTTTTCGCCCCGCGCCGGCCCCGCCGCCGCCCTGCGCCGGCACCCCCGCGCGCCGCGCATTTTTGTTTGTCGCCGGCGCCGCCCGCCGCCCATGCTCGCGCCCAATCCGCCAATGACACGAGCCACGGAAAACAACACGCGCGCCGCCGCTCCCGTCCCAACCGCCCC
>JAITDF010000739.1 GCA_031282705.1 Opitutaceae bacterium
ACCAGGACAACCACCTGTGCAACCGGCAAATCTGCGAGGTGCCGCGGGTGAGCATGAGGCGCAGTCACCCTCACCAAGACAGCGTCCGATTGGACGGGATTCTTGCAAGCCATCGCGGAGTACTGGTGCGACGCCGAAAAATCACGCTGGTGCAGGACAATCTCAACACGCACACCGCCGGCCCGGTCCATGAGAGCCTGCCGCCGGCGCGGGCGCGGGAGCTGCTGGAACGCTTTGAGTTTATATATACGCCCAAACATGGGAGCTGGTTGAACATGGCGGAAATAGAAATCAACAGCCTGATCAAACAATGTCTGGACCGGCGCATTCCCGACATAGAGCAAATGCGTGCGGAGGTTGCCGCCTGGCAGCGACAGCGCAATGACGCCAACCAAGTCATGCGCTGGCGCTTCACCACTGATGACACCCGCATCAAACTCCACCGGCTTTATCCGACTATTGAAGGTTGACTGGACACTAGCCCAGCCAGCAGGTGAAATAGGCATACACGCCGAGCACGATGCCGATGACGGCCAGCGAGCCGGCCACGTCAACCCAGTTCCAGCTGGCGCGGTTTTCCGCGCGCTGCCCCGGCGTGGTGGAGCCGTAGGTGAGCCCGGCGATCTGCTCCGCGGGCGGCGGCGGCGCGAGCAGGGAAACCACGATCACCAGCGCAATGCTGAAGAGGAACAGCAGGCCGGAAAAATAATAGCCGTTGTATTGGCCTATCGCATGCAGCACGCCGTCGCCGCCGAGCGCGCCGCTTTTGGCCAGCGTCTGGACCGTGAGCTTGGCCATGCCCAGGATGAAGCCGGTGACGAGGCCGGCCAGCGCCCCGCGCGCATTGATGCGCCGGGAAAAAAGCCCGAGCAGGAACACCGCCGTGATCGGCGGCGCGAGGAAGCTCTGCACGTTTTGCAGGTAGTCGTAGAGCCCCGTGTTGCCCTCGGAGATTTTTTTCATGATCGGTATCCAGATGATGCCGCACATGACCACCACCACGGTGGCGAAACGGCCCACGCGCACCTGCTTCGCCCCGTCCGCGCCGGGAAACAGTTTGTTGTAAATGTCCACGGTGAACAGCGTCGCGCACGAGTTGAAGAGCGAGGCGAGCGACGACATGAGCGCGGAGATCAGCCCCGCCACGACGAGGCCGCGCACGCCCACCGGCAGGAGCGCCTGCACCATCGTGGCGAACACGGCGTCGCCGAGGAGTTCGCCCGAGCCGCCGGTCTTGAGCGGGATGTGGATCAGGCCCCTCTGGTGCAGCGCGTAGCCGATCATGCCCGGTATCAGAAAAATGAACACGGGCCAGAGTTTCAGGAAGCCGCCCCAGATGGCGCCGCGCCGCGCGTCGCGCAGGCTTTTGGCGGCGAGGGCGCGCTGCACGATGTATTGGTCGGTGCACCAATACCAGATGCCGATGACGGGCGAGGCGATCATGACGCCGAGCCAGGGGAAATTCGCGTCGGTGTTCGGGCGCCAGAGCGCGAACCTGCCGGCGGCGGGCTTTATCGTCGCGACCAGTTCGTCCCAGCCGCCGAGCGCGCGCAGGCCGACCCACGATATGATAAACGAGCCGAGCAGCAGGACGAAGGTTTGCGCCACCTCCGTATAGACAACGGCGCGCAGGCCGCCGAGCACCGTGTAGATGCCGGTGAGCACGACCGTCACAAACGCGCCGACCCAGAAGGCGTTTTCCGGCGAGCCGAAGGTGTCGGGCAGCAGCGTCTGGAACACCAGCGCGCCGGCATAGACGGTGACGGCGACCTTGGTGAAGACGTAGGCGATGAGGCTGACGATGGAGAGCACCCAGCGGGTCTTGGCGTTGAAGCGGCGCTCCAGGAACTCGGGCATGGTGAACACGCCCGCGCGGTAGTAGAAGGGGACAAACACCCAGGCGAAGAGAATCATCACCCACGCGTGAAGCTCCCAGTGCGCCTGCGCCATGCCGTTGCTGGCGCCGGAGCCGGCGAGCCCCACGATGTGCTCGGAGCCGATGTTGGAGGCGAAGAGCGAGCAGCCCACGACGAACCAGCCGATATGGCGGCCGGCGAGGAAATAGTCCGCCGGGCTTTTTTGCCTGAGCGAGGAGCGCCAGACGATGCCCGCGATGAGGCAGAAATAAACGCCGATTATAATCCAGTCGAGTGTGGTCATGGGTGTGGGGAGGAGGTGGTTGGTTAAAGCGGCACGGGCATATGGCGGACTGCCGGCCTCCGGCCTCGACGCCTGCCCGTGCCTGTGCCCGCTTACGATGCGGATTTCCCCGCCGGCGGGAACGCCCATGTTACTTTACAGTCATGCCAGCCGCCGGCGCGCGCCCGGCCGGGCGCGGCGCAGACTCGCAAGTCCGCGCCAAAAAAAGCCTTGCGCGTCCCCGCCTCCGCCCGCCCCCCGCCCTGCTTTTTCACCGATGTTGCGCGGAAGAAGCAGGCCCGCAACCAGGCGCGGGCGTTGAAGCCGGCCTGGAAGTCCGCGGCACGGCACGTTCAGCAGGCGTGACGACGGGCTGCCGGCGCGGGAGCGCGCCCGCCGGGCCGGCGGCGGCGGCGGGCAAGGAGGCGCGCGGCCCACAGGAGCGCCAGCATGGACGCCGGGCCGGACATGAGGGTGCCGCCGCCGCCACCGCCGCCACCGTCCCCGGCATTGGAATTGCCGGGGGGCGGGGATGCGGGATTGCCGGCCCCCGCCTTCGGGAGCGGATTCAAAACCAATGTGTCCACCCGGTTGTCATCGCCCAGGTCAACATGGCGAATCGCACCGTTGCCGCCATCCGCTATATAAAGGTTGCCCGCCGCGTCCAGCGCGAGGCCGGAGGGCAGATAAAAACGGGCGTCGGCGCCGCGGCCGTTGCGAAGCTCCGCGGCATGGGTTTCCGCCGGGGCGCCGGCCACGGTGGAGACCGACCCGGTTGACAAATCCACCGCCCGGATGGCGTGGTTCCCGCTGTCGGCCACAAAGAGCGTCCCGCCCGACACCGCCAGGCCGCGCGGCTGGCGGAACAGCGCCTGCGCGGCGTCCCCGTCCCGCCAGCCCGCGCCTCCCGCCACCCCCGCGAGCGTGCCGGCCGCCCAGCCGGAGCCGGCGCGCGCGAGCGTCCTGACCAGGTGGTTGTCCGCATCGGCTATATAAAGCACGGCGCCGGCCTCATCCAGGGCCAGCCCGCGCGGATTATTAAACGTGGAGAGGTTTCCGGGGCCGTCGTCCGCGCCGGCCCGGCCGGCTTCCCCGGCGATTGTCTCCACGCTTTCGCCGGGGCGGACCAGCCGGATGGCGTTGGTCTCGGAATCGGAAACGTATATATTCCCGTCCCCGTCGATCGCCAGGCCCGCGGGCCCCGCAAAACGGGCGGCGTCCGGCGTGCCGTCAAGGGTCTCGGAAGCCGCCCCCGGCCGGCCCGCGCAGACGCCGGTCCCGCCGCCCGCGGTCACGGTGCGGATGGCATTGTTCAGCCGGTCGGCGACATACAGGACATTGCCATGCGCCGCGAGCGCGGCGGGCGCGAAGAAACGCGCCGACGTCCCCGTGCCGCCGGTCGCGCCGGCGGTTTCCGGCGTCCCCGCAAACACGGCCGGAGCGCCGCTCCCGGAGGCGATGCCGGTGACGCGCTGGATGACATGCCGCGTCTCGTCGGCAATATAAAGCTCCCCCGCCGCATCAATATAAACCGCCGCCGGGCCGCCGAGGACGTCGGCCATGACGGCGAGCGTGACGGCCGCGCTCACGGCCTCCGGGCCGGAGCCATTGCCGGCGCGGAAGCGGAACTGCCAGCCGGCGTTGTCCGCGCCCCCCGTGATGGCCAGCGTTTTTCCGTCGCCGGAGATTGTATAATCGCCGCCGGGCTCCAGCGTGTTCCAGGCCCGCCCGTCCGTGGAAAACTCCCACGCGACCTCCGGCTCCGGATGGCCGGAGACCCCGGCGGTGAGACCGGCCTGCCCGCCGGCCACCGCGACCAGGGAGGGCGGGGGCGCGGTGATTGCGGGCGGCCTCCGGGTGTGAAACACTTCCGGGCTTTCCGCCTGCCCGAACGCCGTGCGCACCGTGACGCGCCCGCTGTCGGCCACGAGCGCGGGGACGGTCGCGTTTATCACGCCGGGGGAGTCCGCGGAGTAATCATGCCGGTCGAGCGGCAGCCCGCCGAAAAGCACGCCCTCGACTTTTATAAAACCGCCGCCGGCGATGGCCACCGCCCCGCCCGGGCTGAGCAGGGCCGGCGAAAGGCCGGTGATTTCGGGGACGGGCGCGTCCGTGTTGTCATCGCACGCAAAGGGCGCCGTGTTGCCATGCAGGTTGTAGCCGCCGCCGCCGTTGGCCGCGGCGTAGTTGCCGGACACGTTGAGCCGCGCGGTTTGCGTCGCATGGAAGCCGTGGTTGGCGTTGTTTTTGAAGATGTTGTTTATCACGTCAACCGACGTATTGTATAAATCCATGTATAATCCCGACGGGCGGCCGTCCTCCGCCGTGGCGTTTTCCCGCTGCCCGTTGAACGCGTTGTCCTCGATCAGCACGTTTTCAAATCCGCTGATGTAGCAGTTGTTCCGGAAATTGTTTTCCATTTTGTTTCCGGTGATGATCAGGTCGCGGGATTCCTGCCCGATGGTCCTGGTTTCGCCGACGATCTTCAGGCCGCTGCCGGCCAGCGCGCCGGAGATTTCGCAACCGCTGATTCTCACCGCGCCAACCCGCCGCAGGTAAAGGTTGTGCCAGAGCGTGTGGGGGCCGTTGTGGTGGAGCCTGCAACCGGCCACCGTCAGGTTGGTCACGCCGCCGGCAAGCAGGCCGCAGGCGCAGTTTGTGATTTCCACGGAATCAATCGTGATCGTGTCGTTGTAATAATTGCGGGAGGAGGATATGCGGATGCCGGCGACATTGGGTTTCAGCTCCAGCAGCTCCGCCTCGCTCCAATTCCCGTCCACGGTGAAGCCCCGCAGCACGATGTTGCGCAGGCCCTGGTCAACCGCCTCGATGACGGCGGTCGCGTCCCCGTCAACGCTTTCAAACGCGAACGGCGCGACGCGGCGCAGAATGGTTTTTCCGGCGCCCCGCCCGACCAGGCTCACGCCGGGTTTCAGCAGGACTTTGCCGCCGAGCAGATAGACGCCCTCCGCCAGCATGACATCGCCGCCGCCGGCGGCGGACGCCGCCGCGATGGCGCGGTTGACCGCGTCGTCGCGGAAGCCGTCGGGGAAAAATTCGCGGCCCGACAGGCTGGCGGCGGCGGGGACGGGCGGCGAGGCGTATTGGGACTGCCCGGCGCCATAGGGCGCGGCGCGCAGCGGCGCCGGGAGCAGGACGCCGAGGGAGAACATTGTATATAAGACCGGGTGTTTCATGGATGCAAAATCATGGATGCGAGGGCGCGGCGCGGGCGGGCGCGGGGTGAAAGGTGGCGGACAATGCGCTTGCGTAAAGGCGCCGCCATCTTACACTGGTAAGCAAAAATGCCCGTCCCGCCCCGCATCGTTTCCATGCGCGACATCGCCGCCAAGGCGGGGGTTTCCCATGCGACCGTCTCTATGGCGCTCAGGGACGCCCCCGGCGTTTCCGTCGCGCGCCGGGAGGAAATCCGGAGGCTGGCGGAGGACATGGGCTACCGGCCCGATCCACTGCTCCAGCAGCTCGCCGCCTACCGCCGCTCCCGCAGGGAGACGCGGATCGAGTCATGCATCGCGTGGCTGAACGACTGGGAGCCCGCCGGGAATTATCATAAATACCGCGAGTATGCCTGCTATTGGGAAGGGGCGCGCGCGGGCGCGGAAAGCCTGGGCTACCGGCTGGAGGAGTTTTTGCTTAGAAAACAATCCCCCGGCCCGGAGCGGCTGCTGCGGATGTTGCGCGCGCGCGGCATCCGCGGCGTGTTGATTCCGCCGCACCGGACCGTGTTCGGCTACGCGGAATGCGACTGGGGCGGGTTCAGCGTGGTGAAGATCGGGTTTTCCGTCCCCGCGCTGCGCACGCATCTTGTCACCAGCGACCAATACGCCGGCGGCGGGCTGGCGGCCCGCCGCATGCTCGGCGCCGGGCACAGGCGGATCAGCCTTGTCGGCACCAGCATCCTTGAGCGGCACACCCGGGGGAATTTCACCGCCGCGTTTCTGCGGGTGCGCGACCAGGCGGTCCCGCCGGCCGCTCGCATCCCGCCTTTGTTTTTGGAAAAGGAGGATGCCGCCGCCAGGAAACAATTCTCCCTGTGGTTGAAAAAACACCGCCCCACCGCGCTGCTTTTTTCGCCCTCATGGCTGCCGTCGTGGATCAAGGAACTGGGGCTGGCGGTGCCGGACGACATCGCGCTGGGGGCCATAAGCATGCTGGACGGCCTGCCGGTGGACAGCGGCCTCGACCAATTCCCGGTGGAAGTGGGCCGGGCCGCGGTGGAGCTGCTGGCGAGCCTGGTCGGCACCCGTGATTTCGGAATCCCCGAGCACCCGCGCTGCCTGTTGATCGAGCCGCGCTGGGCAAGCGGCACGACCCTGCCCGAACCGTGCGCGGCCCGCCGGCAGAAAAAGTAGGGCAAGCGTCCCGCTTGCCTGACGGCGCGCAACGCGCGCCGCAAAAACGCACCGCCCCAAAGTGGCGGGAGCATCCTGCTCCCGTCTGGCAAGCGTCCCGCTTGCCCTGCTCTTTTCCCTTTTCCACCAAGACCGGGCGGCGCCGGCGGCGTTTCCCCCCGCTCGCGCGCGCGCCGGGCGGAATGGACCCGCCCGCGGGAGGCTCACACCACCCGGTCCGCCATGTCGCCGCCGCTTTCAAAGGCGGCGAGGTTTTCCAGAAAATGGCGGACGAGCGCGTCGTCCTGGTCGATGCGGCCGCCGGCGGTGTGCGGGGTGATGTGGCAGTTCGGCGTCGTCCAGAGCGGATGCGAGGGCGGCAGCGGCTCGGGGTCGGTCACGTCGAGGTAGGCGGCGCCGAGGCGGCCGGAGCGGAGTTGCGCGGCGAGGGCGTCCTGGTCAACGGTCGTGCCGCGGCCGATGTTGTAGAATTTCGCGCCGGGCTTGCACCAGCCGAGGCGGCGGGCGTTGACGTAGTTTCGCGTGCCGTCGTTTTCCGGCAGGATGTTGACAATATGGTCGGCGGCGGCGAAGGCGGAGCTGACTTTTTCGTCGGGGATGATGTGCACGCCGCGCTCGCTGTGGAGGCTGCGGCGCACGGCGAAAAGCTTCATGCCGAAGGGCGCGAGGAGCGCGGCCAGCCGCCGCCCGATGGCGCCGAACCCGAGCATGAGCACGGTCTCGCCGTTGAGGAGGCGCGAGTCGCGGCGGCGTTCCGTGAAATGCCAGGACTGGTCGGTGAGCTGGTCGCGGTGCGCGGGGAGAAGCTGGCGTCCGAAGGCGAGCATCATGGCGAGCGCGTGCTGGGCGCAGGGTTCGGCGAAGACGCCGGAGGCGTTGGTGAACACGCAGCCGCGCGCGCGGAGCGCGTCGAGGAACTCCGGGCGGTCGTAGCGCGTGTAGCCCGCCGTGGTGACTTCCATCCATCGCAGTTTTTTGCTGGATGCGCATTGGGCCGCGTTGGGCTGCCCGAACGCGATGCCGGCGGCCTCAAACGCGGGGTCGGGCCGGCCTTCCTCAAGGATGCTGGCGGTGGGCGCGGCGCTCCAGACGAGGCGGTGGCGGCGCACGCCCTCGACGAGGAGGCGCGTGGCGGCTTCGGCAAAGCGGCCGTTGCACCAGATGGTGAGCGTGTCGGCGGACGGGCGGATGTTCATCTCGGGAAATTTTTCAAAAAATCATCCTGACGGGGCATCCACAAATACATTCTGGCCGCCGCCATTTTCAAAGGTGCAACAGGAAGTGATGTCACTCCCTCAAAAAGCGGGTGCAACCCAAAGTGATGCACCCCCTTCTTTCTTTCTTCTTTCCTCTTTCTCTCTACTTCGGCGGCCTCGGCGCGCTCGCCCTCGGCGCCGCCGGCCCGTTCGCGTTCGACACGCAAACCTTCGCCGTCACCGCCACCAACGCCCTTTCCGGCGCCTCCGCCGCGCGCCTCCACAAGCTCGGCGCCGGCACGCTCACGCTCTCCGGCAACAGCCTCTCCACCTTCGCCGGCGTCACCCAGGTTTACTCCGGCACGCTCAACCTCACCGGCGCG
>JAITDF010000074.1 GCA_031282705.1 Opitutaceae bacterium
AGGCCACTACCATCCCTTATGCACTCCCATCACCTGAAAAAAACTCCAAAAAAAAGTGTCACCCTCATAGCGGGACAACTGTTACCCTTGACCCGGGACTATACACGCCGAGACCGCCCTGCCAAAATCTGCCGACTGCGTAACATCAGACCATAAAATAAAATAGAAAAAAGCCTTGCGGCGGGCGGACATTTGCACAGCCTTTCGCGCGTGCCGTTCTCGTTTATACATATGAGGTTCGCCGTTCCCGCGCCCCGCCGCACCGTCCGCACCGCCCGCATTGCCAAAAACGGCACGGATGCAGGCGGCGCATCTTTGTCTTTGTCTTTCGTTTCCGTCCGCGACGGGAAGCGGGTGTTGCAAGCCTCGCGAAAAACAATCCCTCCCATTTTCCCGGAAAAACTCCGGGGATAAATCACCAGCAACCCGCAGCAACCCGCCATGAACACCGCATCCAAACCCGACCTCCTCCCGTCAAACCCGCGCCCCGGCGCGTCCATGCCCGCGCGCCGCCCGCGGCGCGGCGCCGTCAGCGCCATCGTGCTCATCATCATCGCCGTCGTCGTCATCGGCCTCGGCGTCTTTTATTTCGCCAGCGATCCGTTCTCGTCGAAGGTTGACGAGAAAGTCCGCCAGGCGACGAAGTGGACGCCCGAAAACATCCAGAAGGACCCCGCCGGCTATTTCACCTGGGCCATCGCCGAGTTGAAAAAAGGCCGGGAGAAACTGAAGGCGAACACGCTTTCCATCACGATTGAAAAGGAAAAGGCCGTGCGCGCCGCGGCCACGAATTCCGCCCATGCCGCCGCGCTGAAAAAGACGCTCGACTCCGCCAAGGCCGCCTACAAGGCGCTGCCCGACGCCGGCAAGGACGCCGGCGGCAACACCGTCAAAAAATTCCCGCTCAACTGGGGCGGCGGCACGTTTGCCACGCTGCCCGAGTTCCAGCGCCAGGTGTTGCAGGCGGAGAACAAGCGCCAGAACGCGGAGAAACTCGCAACGCAGTTCCAGGCCTCGGCGCGCAAGCTCGACACCTACATCGCGCAACTCGCCGAGAAGGAAAACGAGACGGCCATGAAACTCGACACCGCCACCGCGCAGCTCAAAATGGTCAAGGCCGGCCAGGTCATCAGCGGCCTCGGCGAAATCGGCAAGTCCATCAACGACCTGCTGGTGACCACCGACGTCGTCGCCGCGCAAGCCGGCGCGTCGGGCGGCCCGTCCATCGCCGACATCGCCGCCGAGGCCGCCGCCAACGAAAAGACAGGCCAGACCGCCGCCGACTTCGAGGCGTTGATGAAATAAACACCGCGCGCCGCGCGCCGCCGCCGGCGCCGCCGCCGGGGCGGGGATGTTTCTCCGAAACGTCCGCGGGCGGCCGGGCCGGGACAGCCGGCCCGGCCGCCCGACCCCTCCGGGGCCGCCGCCGGCGCCGCCGGCAACATCGCCGGCACCGCCGCCGCCGCCGCCGTTTTCCGCTCCCGCCCCTCCGCTTCGCACCCGATTTTCCTTTGTGCCATGAGACGTCCCCCGCTTCCTCCGCTCCTCCGGTTTCTCCCGTTGTTTCTGCTCGCGGCGGCGCTGCCCGCCGGTTGCGCGCGCAAGCAGAAATCCATCGCCGACACGCCCGTCCACGAGCAACTGCTGCTCCTGCTCGACGACTGCGCCCGCAAGCACCTCGAACTCGCGGAGGCCGCCGTCAGCGTCACCGTCATGCGCCGGGAAATCGCCGCCGAGCGCGCGGACCACGCCGCCGAGCTGGCGGCGCTCGACGCCGCGCTCGCCGCCCTGCGCGACGCCTACAAAACCGCGAAGGCCGCCGGCGCCGCGACCATTTCCTTCGAGGGCGTGCCGTATTCGGAAAAAAGATTCCGCGAGTTCACCGGCCAGAAAATCACCCGCAGAAAAAACCTCGCCGCGCGCCTCGACCGCCACGCGCGGCAGGGCGAGACCTACGACGACAGCCTCCAGGTCATCACCATAAGAATCAGCGAGCTGGACAGCCGCGAGGCCGAGGCGCGCAGCAACATCCACGACATCATGCGCGGGCGGCAGGTCGCCGGCATCAAGGGCTTGCTCGACGACATGCGCAACGTGGACGTCGCCTCCATCACCAAGGCGATCGGCCGGCTTGAGACCCCCAACAAAATCATCGCCGACGCCGCCGATGCAGCCGACGCCGCTGTCGCCGCCGGCGCGCCCGACGCGGGCGTCGTCGCGGAAGTGGACGCGTTTTTGAACCCATCACCGGGCCTTTCCCAATGAAAAAACCCCTCCTCCGCATTCTGCTTGCCGCCGCGCTCGGCGCGGGCGCATGGCTGTCGTGGCCGAAAATCGCCGCCGCCGCCGGCCCCGGCCCGCGCCTCGGGACCGCCGCCGGCGCGCTCGCGCGTTTCAAGTCCACGCCGAAAATCCGCCGCTTCCTCCAGCGCGACGACGCCGAAATCCGCGCCTTGCTGGCCGAGTGCGCGGAGCGCGACGCCGCCGTCGAAACCCTGCGCGGCCAGCTCGCGCAACTCAACGAAACCTCGCCCGAGTATGACGCGCGGCGAAACGAGCTGCTTCATGCCGGGCTGGCGCGCCTCGAAACCGCCCGCAAAGTCGCCGCCGCCTACCGGCGCGCCGGCGGTGACGCCGCCGCCGGCGCGGACGCCGCGCAGGAGTTTGCCAAAAACGCCGCGTGGCAAAACCCGCGCGGCTGGGCGGCCGTCGCCGCGGCGGCGGCCGGGCTGCTCGTGCCGCTGCCCCTGTCGCGCCGGCGCGCCGCCGCCGCGCCGCGCGCCGGGGGAAACACGCCCGCCGCCGCCGGCGCCGCGCCGCGCGCCGGCGAGCCGTGGGACCTGCCGCTCGCGCCGGGTGTTGTCCTCGAAATGCTGCCCGTGCCCGCCGGCGCCTTTGAAAAACGCGACGGGCCGCGGACGCGCCTCGTGTCCGTCGCCGAGCCGTTCTGGCTCGGCAAATACGAGGTGACGCAGGCGCAGTGGCTCGCCGTCATGCCCGGCAACCCGTCGCGCAACCAGGCGCCGGAAAACCCGGTCGAGTGCGTGACGCACGAGATGGCGGCGGATTTTTGCGCGCGGGTCACGGCCCGCGAGCGCGAGGCCGGGCGGCTGCCCGAAGGCCATGAATACCGGCTGCCCGCCGAGGCGCAGTGGGAGCACGCCTGCCGCGCCGGGATGGACGCCGTCGCCGGCGGCGCTGTCGCCGGCGCCGCCGGCGGGCGCGCGCAGGGCGCCGGCGGCCGCACCCGCGCCGTCGGCGGCCGCACCGCCAACGCGTGGGGCTTTTGCGACATGGTCGGCAACGTCGCGGAAATGTGCGACGACACCGTCGTCGGCAACCTGAGCGGCGGCACGCGGCTGTTCTCCCTTTCATCCGACCAGAAAATCGTGCGCGACGGCTTCGTGCGCAGCGGCATTTCGCGCCGGAGCGCGGACGAACTGGTCGGCTTCCGCCTGGCCTTGAAAAGAGTCTGAACCATGCCCGACAAACGCATTTCCTTCGTCGGCACCGAGGGCACGGGGAAGACCGTCCTCATCGCGACGCTGGCGCACAGGCTGTCCTCGACGACGCGCCATCCGCGCATCACGCCGGCGAACAACGCCAGCGCGCGTTATGTCTCGGAGGTGACAGACCTGCTGGAAACCGGCGTCTGGCCGAAGTCCACCGACGCCGGCGTGTGCCGCGACTTGGCGTGGGTCTGGCACGACGCGGAGGGCGACCGCCATCCGTTGAAATCGTTCGACTGCGCCGGGCAGGATTTCCGCGTGATATTCTCCGGGGACGACGATGCCGGGTTGAACGATCGCCAGCGGGAACTCGCGCAGGCGTTTTTTGACAGCGATCTGGTTTTGCTGCTGATCAATTTTCAGAAGGCGCTCGATATTTATGAAAAGCCGGGCTCGAACATCGCGCGCATAGACATCGAGGAGGCGCCCATCGCCGCGATTCGCAAACTGCGCGACGCCGGCGTGACGACCTACGTGCTGTTCACCCAGGCCGACCGCTACGCGGAGCGTGTCCGAAGCGAGTGGGGCGGCGACAATCTCGCCGCGCTTGACGCGGTGCTGCCGGCCTTCAGCGACACGCTGAAGAAAACCGGCACGCCGTGCCTGTTTGTCAGCGCGGTGGAGTGCGAGATGCGCGACGGGCTTTTGCGGCCCAAAACCGGCAGGCACACGGGCGCGGGCATGGACGAGGTGGTCGCGGGCATCGAAAACTTCCTGGCGCGGGAGAAGCAGGCGGCGCGGGAGAAACGGGCGGCCGAGGAGGCGGCCGAGGCGGAAAAGCGCGCCGGATTGAAGGCGCGGGAGGCCGCGGGCAGGCGGCGCAACATAATCATCGCAATCCTGGTGCTGCTGGCGCTGGCGCTGGCCGGCATTCTCATTGCGTCCGGCGCGCGCAAGGAGCGGGAGCAGGAGCGGCTGGCGCGCCTGGACGCGGCGCGAACGCGTTTGAAAGCCGCCGCCAGCGGGCGGGAGGTCGGGCAAATTGTCGGGAGCCTGCCGGAGGCCGAGCGCGCGGCGGTTGAGTTCGCGCGCCGGATCCGCATGGGCGAGATTGAACAGGAGGCGCGGCTGCGGCGGGCGCGGGAAGACATCGCCGCGGCAGTCGATGCGCGCGGTGTCGCCGACGCGGTCGCCATGCTGCCCGTGGAGGAGCGCCCGCTGGTCGAGGCGGACCGAATCGCGGGCCTGGCCCGGTTCCGCGATGCGCGCATGGCGGCCGCGCGCCGGAAAATTGAAAGCGCGGCATCGCGCCGGCATGACGGGGAAATCCTGTCCGAAATGGGCCTGTCGCCGGACGAAAAAAGCGAGGTGCTCCGGCAGGTCCACGATGCGCGCATCGCAAAGGCAAAATCGCGCCTGCAAAGCGCGGAGACCGAGGCGGCGGTGGCGCTGGTGTTCGACAGCCTGCCGCCGGAGGAGCGGCGCGAGCTGGAAAACGACCGCGCGGCGCGCCTGCGGCAAATCCATGACGCGCGCATCGAAAACGCGCGCGACCGCATCGTCCGGGCGCCGGTGGAAGCGGCCGTGGAGGCGGCGGTCGCCGCGCTGCCCGGGGAGGAGCGCGCGGAGGTTGAAAGCGATCGCGCGGCGCGCCTGCTGCAATTGCACGACGAACGCATCGCCCGCGCGCGGGAAACCATCGCAAAGGCGGCCACGGAGTCGGCGGTCGTGGCCGCGGTCGCCGCGCTGCCGGAAACGGCGCGGCGCGAGGTCGGGGAGGCGCGCGTCGTGCGCCTGCAACAAATCCATGACGAGCGCATCGCCCGCGCGCGGGAAACCATCGCGAAAGCGGCCACGGAGTCGGCGGTCATGGACGCGGTTTACGCGCTGCCGAAGACGGCGCGCGGCGAGGTCGAGGAGGCGCGCGCCGCGCGTGTCGCGCGCATCAAGCAACTCCGCGCCGAGCGCCTGGCGCGCGCCGCGGCCGCTGGCAAAATCATGGGCCAGTTCAAAACCGTCACGCTGCCGGGCGGCGTGATACTCGAATTGATATTGATACCGCTTTCCTCCGAGCCTTCCAAAACGGGCGGCCCCGCGGACGGGGACGGCCGCCGCTCCGGCGGGCAGCCGCAAGGGGTTCATATTGCAAGGCCGTTCATGCTCGGGGCAACGGAGGTGACCCAGGCGCAGTGGAACACAATCATGGACAACAATCCGTCGGTGTTCAACGGCGGCAATCTTCCCGTGGAACGCATCACATGGAGCGAGGCGGTTGGCTTTTGCGAAAAACTGACGGCGCGCGCGGCGGAGCACCTGCCGGACGGTTTTGCGTTCACGCTGCCGACGGAGGCGCAATGGGAATACGCCTGCCGCGCCGGCGGCTCGGGAAAATACCCGGCGTGGCGCATCGGCGGCGTCGCCTGGTATTACAAAAACAGCGGGGGGCGCACACACGCCGTCGCCGCCAAAAAACCGAATGCCTTCGGTCTGTATGACATGCACGGCAACGTGTTTGAATGGAGCCTTGATTCGCATGGCGGTTATTCCGCCGGAAAACAAACCGGTCCGGCCGCCGCGTCCTCCGGCGCCTTCCGCGTGATTTGCGGCAGCTCCTGGGGCACGCCCGCGTCGGACTGCCTCCCGGACTTGCGGGTGTTCAAAAAACCGGACTTTCGCGCCAACGACCTCGGTTTCCGCGTCGCCCTTGTATATAACGGGACGGATTCCGACTCCCCGCCGCCGGCGCCGCCGCCGGACATTATTTCACCCGGCCAACAACCGCACTAAACCGTCACGCTTATGTTCAATATTTACGACCAGGCGAACAAGGTCACCTACCCTGATTACAAGTCGGGCTACTGGCAGCGCCCGCCGGCGCCCGCCGACGCGCCCGCGCGCGATCTCTACACGCGTTTCACGCAGGAGTTCGGCGCCGCGCTCGACTCCATCAACAACTGGTCCGCCGCCGACCGCATGGGCGGGCTGCTCCTCGACGGGCGGACGCTCTGGCTGGCGCGCGTCCACAACGGCGGCAAGGACGGCAGCGGGCGCCCGCACCGCTGGACGCTGCTGCTTTGGCGCGAGGACGACTACGACGGCGCGGCGCGCGGCGCGGTTGACATCGCCGCGTGGCTGGCCGACCCCGCGTGGCCCGCGCCGGGGGACAACGCCCCGGTGCCGCTGCCCGCGCCCGTGCCCGCCGCCGCCTACAAAATCCCGCTCGCGCGCCCCGCTGGCGGCGCCGCCGGCGGGTTTTCGGACGTGCTTTCGCCCGGCGAGGCGGAGCTGTTTCCCGCGCAACTCGAGGCCGGGCGCGTCACGGAAACGCCCGCCGGCCTTGGCGCCGCGCAGGAACTCTGGGCGGCGTGGTCGGCGGCGAATCCGCCGCGCCACGAGCCGGACGGCTGGCTGTTGTTTTCCCAGGTCGGCGGACGGTTCCAGTGCGCGCATGATTTGAAACTGCTTCGCTCCCCGGTGCTGTTCCGCCGCGAGGAAAAACGCCGGCGCGAGGAGGAGGAGGCGCGCCTGCGCAAGGCGCGGGAGGACGCCGAGGCCGCGCGCGCCCGCCGCGAAAGGGAGGCCGCGCGCGCCGCGCAACGGCGGGAGCGCGCCCGGCGCATCCTCCGCCGGGTGTTGCAAATCGCCCTGCCGCTGGTCATCGGCTTCGCCGCCGGCGCGGCGGCCGCCGACTGGCTCACGGAAGGCGGGGTGCGAAAAAGCGCAAGGGAGCGCTGGCAAAAATATATTGGCGGCGAAAAACAGGTTTCGGAAAACCGCGACGCGGGCGCCGGCGTGAAAAAAGAAACCGCGCCGGCGCCGGCGACCCGGCCCGTGTATAAATCATAATCCACGGTTCGCATGGCCTCGCAACGCATTGCCATTGTCGGCACCGAGAGCACCGGGAAAACGGTGCTCATCACCGCGCTCGCGCAGCGCATGTCGTCCGTGACAGGCTGGCCCCGGCTCGTCGCGCAAAACAGCCTGACCCGGCGCTACACGGCGCAAATCATGGACGAATTGGAGACCGGCGCCTGGCCGAAATCCACCGACGCCGGAATGCGCAAAAACCTCGGCTGGCTCTGGCATGACAAGAACCGCGAGGCCCACGAGTTCCGCACCTTTGATTGCGCCGGCCAGGACTTCCGCGCCATTTACGAGGCGGAGTCCGACGCGGAACTCAACGAACAGCAGCAAACCCTGCGGGACGAAATAGAATCGAGCGACTTGATTTTGCTCCTGTTGAACATCAGCCGCGCCTTCGACATCCACAACCAGCCCGGCACCAACCGCGAGCGCCACGACCTGTCTTTCGCGCCAGCCGCCGCGCTCCGCCGGCTCCGCGCGCAGGGGATTGTGACGTATGTTTTGTTCACCCAGGCCGACCGCTTCGCGGAGCGCGTCAATGCCATATGGGACGGGGATTTCGCAAAGGCGCTGGAAAACATCCTGCCCGAGGTGCACATGGCGCTGACCGGGACCGGCACGCCGTGCGCGTGCGTCAACGCCATCGAGACGGAGTTTCGCGACGGCGCGTGGCACCCGAAAACCGGCTGCAAACCCGGCGCGCTGGACAATGTGATCGAGGCGCTGGACAGCTTTATTATACAAAACAAGGATGCCGTCCTCCGCCGCCGCCTGCCGCCGGCGCTGCCGGCGGCGAATCCGGAAACAGTGCCGCCGGCGGACAACGGTGTCGGGGATGAAAACACGGGCGGGGAGCTGCAAGGGAACGGGACGAAAGTTTTCCCGCAATATAAAGGCGGCCCCTCCCCTGGCGAGTGGGCCGCCGGGGCGGCGCCCGGCGCCCCGCCAAAAGCCGGGGGCTATGATTTCTTCAAGACATTTTTCGGCAAATACGCGGTTTTTTCCGGGCGCGCCTCGCGCAAGGAGTATTGGCTGACCTATTTGATAATAACATTGCTCTGGAGCCTGGGCGGCGTGATTTTTGGCGGCATATCCGAAGCGGCGGGGAATGTGTTTTTGATTGCCGCCGTGATTGTCTGCGTTTGCCCGTTGTGGAGTCTGTCGGTGCGCCGCCTGCATGACATCAATTGCCGCGGCTGGTGGTTGTTGCTTAACCTGGTTCCATATGTCGGCTCATTTGCATTGTTAATCATGGCTTGCATTCCCGGCGCCAAGGGAGGCAACAAATACGGCCCCTCGCCTTATTCCGGGTGATTGTCCCGTCACCGCCGCGCCCGGCTGGGCGGATGGTCGCGGCAGCACGTCCGCGATTAAGAACCTGATGTTACGCGGAAGAGGGCGTTTTCATTCCCGTTCCTCGTTCTCTTTCCTCTTTCTCTTTCTCTTTCCTCTTTCTTCCGGCCCACACCTGACGAAAGAGAAAGAGAAAGAAGAAAGAAGGTTCGTCGCTTATATAGAGAGCCCGTGAAGCCTCGGAGCAGCGGTGGTCAGCCCCGGAGGGGCGTCGGCATTTAGCCGTGGGTGACGAGCGAAGCGAGGAACCCACGGCTAAATGCTGCCGCCCCTTCGGGGCGAAATCCGCCGACACCGGTGACTGACGCCCCTCCGGGGCTGAAACACCGCGCTCCTCCGGGGCCGAAAAGATCAAGCACTGTCTCCGCTTCCGCGTAACATCAGTCAGTTATCAAAATGGTTCGTCGTTTATGTAGAGAGCCCATGAACCTAAAGGTGTGACAACGCGCAGCATTGCCTCTTCTTTATGCAAAGAGGCAGGGCTGTCTGGAATCAGTCTTTCAACACGCCCCTGGCCTCAAGTTCTTCGCGCACCTGCGTGGCGGTTTGGAACTGGATGCCGGCGATGCCCAGCCGCGCGGCGGCGGCGACGTTGTCCGGACGGTCGTCGATGAACGCGCATTCGCCGGGAAGCAGGCCGTGGCGTTTCAGGAGCAGTTGGTAGATTTCAGCGCCGGGTTTGCAAAGGCCGACGTCACCTGAAATCACGATGTCATCAAACAGGTCGAAAAACGAGTGCTCCGCGCGGACGGAGGGAAACGTCTCCGCCGACCAGTTGCTCAGGGCGTAGGCGCGGAGGCCGGCGCGCTTCAGGTCGGCGAGCAGGGCCACGCTGCCGGCGTTCACCGCGCCCAGCGTTTCGCGCCAGTGCTCGTGGTAACAGGTGATATAGACGGCGTGCGCCGGGTATTTTTCACACAGGCTCCGCGTGTTGTCGGCGAGGGTGATGCCGCGGTCGAGGTTGTCATTCCACTCGTCACGCCAGACTTCGCGCATGAAGCGCTCCATGTTTTCGGGTGCGATCAGGCCCCGGAACGCCTTGCGCGGGTCCCATTCGATGAACACATTGCCGAGGTCGAAGATGATGTTTTTGATCATGGATGAGACGGGAGGATTTCATGCGCCGTCCTGGTTGTGAAGCGCAAAAGGGAAGGGTGCGCCGGTGCGAATCGCACCCGGCGGACGCCCCCCGCCCCGTTCCCCATGAAAACCATCCCGTGTTTGCCGGTCATTCCGGCCATCCAGTTTTCTTCGGTTTGACATTTCGCGTCCTTTCGAGTCTTTCGCGGTTGGAGATTTAATTTTTGGAATTTCCCCGGTATGAAATAAAAGTTTCCCTCCCATGAAAAAACTACCGCTGCACAAGGCGTTCATGCTGCTGGAGCCCGGCCCGGTCGTGCTCGTCACCACCCGCGACGGCGGCCGCCCCAACATCATGACGCTGTCATGGCACATGGTCATGGATTTTACGCCCCGTTTCGCCTTCCTCACGGGACCGTGGAACCACTCCTGCCGGGCCTTGGTAAATACAAAGGAATGCGTGATTTCGATTCCCGGCGTGGACCTTGCCGAAAAGGTCGTGAAAATAGGTTCCTGCTCCGGGGCGGACACCGACAAGTTCGCCGCGTTTCATCTGACGCCGCTGGCGGCCAAAATCGTGGGCGCGCCGTTAATCAAGGAATGCCTGGCCAATATCGAATGCCGCATTTCCGATCATGTGAAAAAGCACAACCTTTTCATTCTGGACGCCGTGGCGGCATGGGTGGACGGCGGGCGCAGGGAGCGGCGGACGTTCCACGCGGTGGGCGACGGCACGTTTGTCGTGGACGGCCGCAATATAAATCATCGCAAAATCATGCAAAAAAAACTCCCGCCCGGCGTGTGACGGCGGGAAATGATTTGTATTTGCAAACACTAATTTCCACTAACAATCGGAACACCGGCGGGCACTGATGTCCGGTTAATTTTTTGAACCTCCCTATAGCAAGTCTTCAGCCTCTTTTACGAGGATCAAGGGGCGGAAAGTGGCGGTGAAAGCCGGCGTTTGTTTGCCCGGGGGAGGGATGCCCCAGCGCAGATCGCCGACCACGCGTTGCGCCACCTCGACGGGAGAGAAGCCGATGACATCCACCGCCACTTTTCGATTATGAAAATAAGGCATGCGGATCGGCCCCCGGCAAAATGCCATGCGCGTTGTCTTCAGCAATTGCTCAATGACAACCGACTCTTCGTTGCAAATCGCCTCTGCGCCCAGCTGATCGATAAACGCCACCGCACAGCGGCCGGCGGCATGCTGCCCGGCCTGTTTCGCAAGCGTCCGGGCGTCACCGTCCACCAAACTTACTTTCAACCCGCGCGCTTCCAGGGTCGCGGAAAATGTCCGCAGCGCCCGCTTTGATGGCAGGTAAAGCGGTTCCGGCACAATCACCTGCCGGATGCCCGCCTCCTGCCAGGTCGCCGCCAGCTCCGCATAGGCCCGCTGCCAATCCTGCAAATACATGGGCAGGTTGATGCTCGTCGGGTTGTCGGACGGGTGGACGAGTATTTGTTTTATGCCGTGGTCCTTTAGTGACAGCAGGGTCTGGTTGGCCAGCGGATGCGGCGTGTGCCAGATGACATAGTCCAGCCGGTGCTGCAATAATCGCTTGGGGAAATCCGTCGAGGTCGCCTCCTTGTCCCGGAAAAATATGATATCCGCGACGAAGCCGTGCGAACGCAGCCGCTCTTCCAATTCAATGTAAAGCATGCGCGAGTAGGGTGACACCACGATGGCATGCAGCCAGATGGGCAGCCCCACGATTGCGCGCACCGGGTCGCGCGACAACGAGGCGCGCCCCTCCAGAACCGTTTTGGAGCCGCGGATGCGGTTAAGCACCCCCTCCTTTTCGAGTTGCTCATAGGCGATCGCCACCGTGCGCAACGGCAATTTAAAAAGGGCGGCGATCTGGCGCATCGAATAAAACGGCTGCGACTCGTCCTTTTGCATTTTGAGGGCGGCCTTGCGCAGATGATCCAGAATCGCAGCCTGCCGGTTCGCATCGTCAGGGAGCGCGCAAAATTCATCCACATGCACTTGGAGGGAGGGTAAATCACGGGTGACTTGTTTTCGGGCCATAAAATATGGCGGAGGATGCGTGTATTTGTGGATCAGGCAAGATCGATATGCCCGGCGGCATGCAAGCGGGCGCAATTGCGGGAGGCGGCGGAAATTGACAGGCCAGGGGGAGGAGTCCGGCGAGGTTGCCGCCGGCGAGTCCTTGGGCGTTTGAGGCGTTGCCGCCAGTGGCGTTGGCGCGCCTTGCGCCGGGCTTTCATCCCGCTTTTGAAGCCGGGCGGCGGCGGCATCGTCCCGCCGGCCTGCCAATCGCCGCGGCGACCCTTGCACACATTGCATACACCCCCTGCCGGCTTGGCCCCCGCCGCCTTTTCGCCAAAGGTCATGCCTCAGCCTCCTCTTATATTTCCTGACGTGCGCCTTCGATTCAGACTGATGCTGCCCGCCATTCCCCCCTGCGCCCGGGGGGGCCGGCGCCGCTTGGCGGGAGCGAAAAGGCCAGCCCGTGGAGACGGTCCGGCATGCCCGTATCCACCGGCGCGCCGCCGGCCCCGCGCCGCCGTGCATGGCACGCATTATATGACTCTGATGAATCTTCAACATCCTGCGTTACCCGCCCCTTCGAAAAAAGGCTGCAATCGCACGCCGGGCGAGATTCGCGCATCCGTGCGCGCGCGACTCGCGCGCCTTTATCCCCGCGCCGATGCCGGCGCCACGGCCGAGGCATTGTTCGCGCCGGCCCTCCGGCAGCATGAAAACAGAATGCCCGCAGCGGCCGGCGGGAGATCGCAACGCGACGCGTTTTTAATCACCTACGCGGACACAATAAATGAGGCGGGAAAACCGCCGCTTCAAGCCTTGCGTGATTTTCTCCGCAAGCACCTTGGCGACGCAGTCAGCTTCGTTCATTTGCTCCCGTTCTTCCCGTCCTCCAGTGATGATGGATTCTCCATCACTGATTACCGCCAAATCCGCGACGGGCTGGGCGGATGGGAGGATGTGCGGGCCCTCGCGAAGCACTACCGGCTTGTTTTTGACGCAGTTGTGAATCACGCCTCGCAAAGCAGCGTTTATATAAGGGGGCACTGCGAGGGTTCCTCCCGGCATGCCGGCTTCGCCATCGCAGTCGCCCCCGGCACCGATACAGCGGGCGTGCTTCGCACGCGGGACCTTCCGTTATTGCATTCATTCCAGACCGCGCGGGGCGAGGAGCGGCTCTGGACGACCTTTTCACGGGACCAGGTCGATTTGAATTACAGAAACCCGCGCGTCCTCATCGAAATGACGGATGTGCTTTTCTTCTATGTGCGGAACGGCGCGTCGGTGCTTCGTCTTGATGCCATTCCTTATTTATGGAAGGAGGCCGGGACTTCCTGCGCGCACCTGCCGCAAACCCATGAGATTATAAAGCTCTGGCGCGATCTGCTCGACCTCGGGGCGCCGCATGTCCTGATTCTCACCGAGACCAATGTCCCCCATGATGAAAACATCAGTTATTTTGGCGACCATGGCGATGAGGCGCAGATCATATATAATTTCCCGCTCCCGCCGCTCCTGCTCTGGAGCCTGCACTCGGGCGATGCGTCGATATTGAGCCGGTGGGCCCGCACACTTGAATACATGGGGCCCCGCGCCACCTACCTGAACATAACCTCGACGCACGATGGCATCGGCATGCGCCCGGCCGAGGGGCTGCTTTCCGCCTCCCAGCGGGAGGAGCTTTGCCGGCTTGCCAAACGGCACGGCGGAAACGTCACAGGGAAACGCAACGCCGACGGAACGGAATCGGTTTACGAGCTCAACATCACCTATTTTGACGCATTAAATGATCCGCTCGGCCGCCGTCCGGCCTCCGAACAGATCGACCGTTTTGTATTATCACAGGCCGTTCCGATGGCGCTGATGGGCATTCCGGCGCTTTATCTCCCGTCGCTGCTCGGCTCGCGCAACGACCTTGGCCGCGTGGCGCGCACCGGGCGCGTCCGCAGCATCAACCGTCCCTCGTTCGACGCGCAGACCATCGCGGCCGAATTGGGCGCCCCCGGTTCGCCGCGCGCCGCCGTCTGCTCCCGGCTGCTGCATCTGCTGTCCGTCCGCGCCTCAATCGATGCGTTTCACCCGGACGCCGCGCAGGAAATCATCGACCACGGCCCCCTGCTGTTCGTGGTGCGGCGGCACAACGCGGACACGGGCGGCAGCGTCATCGCCTGCCACAATGTGAGCGGCGCCGGCGCGGCCTTCGGGCTGCCCCGCGGACGCTGGGTGGATGCGATCACCGCCGTCGAGTCCCAAGGTTTGCAAACGCTGCCGCCTTATGCAGTCCGCTGGTATATTCCCGCGGGTTGATGCATGTCGCACCGATCGCCGTGCAAAGAAACACCCGGAAAATTTCCGCCATCATCATGCCACCCGCCATCATCATGCCATCCGCCACCCGCCACCAGCCTCCGCTTCCCGCCGGTTCGTGCGTCCCGGTCGGCATTGCCGGCCTTAATTTCGGACGTCACATCATCGACCAGCTCACCGCCGGCGACGGCGCGGCCTGGCTGCGTGTCGCCGCGGTCTGCGATCTGGACGCCGCGAAAGCCGCCGCGATGGCGGAAAGGCTCGGCGGCGGCGTGCGCGCGTTTGACGATCTGCAAAAACTCATCGATGCGCCGGGCATTCCCGCCATCGGCCTGTTCACCGGCCCCGCGGGGCGGGCGTCGCTCATCCGCCGCATCATCCGCGCCGGCAAGGACGTCATCACCACCAAGCCCTTTGAAACGGACCCCGACGCGGCGCTCGCCGTCCTGCGCGAGGCGCGCGCGCTGGGCCGTGTCGTCCATCTCAACTCCCCCGCGCCGCTTCCCGCGCCCGACATCGCCCAAATCGAGCGCTGGCGCGTCGAATATGATCTTGGCGCCCCGGTCGGCGCGCGCGCCGACGTGTGGGCCTCCTACCGCGAGACCGCCGACGGCTCCTGGTATGACGATCCCGGGCGATGCCCCGCCGCCCCGATTTTCCGGCTCGGCATTTATCTGGTCAACGACCTCGTGCGGCTCTTCGGCCCTGTCGCCGACGCGCACGTCATGCAAACGCGGCTCTTCACCGGCCGCCCCACGCCCGACAACGCCCAGCTTTCGCTTCGCTTTGAAAACGGCGCGCTCGCCGGCATCTTTGCCTCCTTCTGCGTGAACGACGGGGACCACTACCGCAACGGCCTCACGCTCAATTTCGAAAACGGCACCCTCTACCGCAACCTCGGCCCCGCGCGCGGCGACGCCGGGAAAAGCGAACTGGCCCTTGTCCAGCTCCGCGACGGAGCCCGCCGGGTCGTGGCGCGCGCCGAGGTCGCCGGCGGCAGCGGCGCTTACCAATGGGAAACGTTTGCCCGCGCCGTGCGCCGCGAGCCGTTTGCCGGGGCGGAATCGTCCGCCACCACGCCCGAGCAAGTCGCCGCCGGCCTGCGCGTCATCCAGATGATGAGCCGCCAGCCCGGCGGGTTTCCCCCCATCGGCCGCCGCCCGGTTGCGCCGTGACACCCTCACCGAAAGCGCCGAAGTCCGCCTGCCTCCCCCGGCGCGGCAGACGCAATCGCAGGGGGAGGCAAACGCACTATGGAGCAAGCGGCAGTGCGATATGGAGTGCCCGTTGGTGCAATATGGAGTAGGCGGCAGTGCAATGTGAAGTAAGCGGCAGTGCAATGTGAAGTGCCCGTTGGTGCAATGTGGGGGAGGCGGCAGTGCAATGTGCACTAGGCGTTGGTGCAATGGCCGTTGCGCGCCTGGAAGGGCGGGGCGGAGGGGAGGCGGGATGGGAGATATGGGAGGTATGGGAGATATGGGAGATATGTCCACGGCAAGGGAGGCGCGTGGCATCAGGCACCGGTTAAGAACTGATGTTACGCGGAAGCGGAGACAGCGCTTGATCTTTTCAGCCCCGGAGGGGCGTCGGCATTTAGCCGTGGGTGACGAGCGCAGCGAGGAACCCACGGAATCCATCAAGAAAAAAACGAGCCCCGAAGGGGCGGCAGCAAGGGAAGTGCGGAGAAATGCGATGAGGCGGACGGCGCGCGCTGCCGCCCCTCCGGGGCTTGGGTATTTATCAACGTTTCCCGTGGGTTCCTCGCTGCGCTCGTCACCCACGGCTAAATGCCGCCGCCCCTCCGGGGCTGACCACCGCTGCCCCAAGGCTTCACTGCCTAATCGAAAATAGCGACGAATCTCTTTTGGAGTGCGGCGAGTGCTCGCCGCTTTCGGCGGGCAAATTTATTTGCCCGCCGGCGGGATGGAAGGAATGCGGGAGGGTGAAAGGGTGGAAGGATTCGTGAATGCCAGAGGCATCCGGGGCGGCGCGACAAGTCGCGCCGTCAAAAGCGGCGAGAACTCGCCGCACTCCAAAAAGACCGGCGGCTTCGCCATCCAAGCGGCTGGAAGCCGCTTCCCCTTTCCGTCCGTGCCACGCAATCCGGCGCTGGCGCGCCTTCGCGAAGCACTGAATTCCTTTGGCCGCGTAACATCGATGGTTTCATGTTGTTTTTTGATTTTTCAAAGTGCCCGAAAGACGAACGATGGACGACGAACGATGGACGATGGACGAGAATGGACGCTGCCGCGTAACATCAGTAACTGATGTTACGCGGAAGCGTTTTTGTCGGAGATTCTCGATTTCGGGAGCTTCCGCCGCCGGGAGCGCGCCCGGCCCGGGCGCGAGGTTTGTCGCGGGCGGGCCGCCCGCGCTCCCGGCGCCCAATCCAAAATCGAAAATCCCCCGAAAAACACCCTTTGCGTAACATCAG
>JAITDF010000085.1 GCA_031282705.1 Opitutaceae bacterium
TGGGCGGTCTCGCCGAGACCGCCGCGGGCACCACGAGGCAAACGACGGCGGTCTCGGCGAGACTGCCCTGCCAAAATCTGCCGACTGCGTAACATCAGTTATTTAATCTTTAATTCCTCATTCCAAATCATGCTAAACGGAACCACCGCAGAGATCGTCGAACGCAAGGCGCTTCGCATCAACGCCGCCAAGACCTGCCAGCCCATCGGAGCCATGTATGCCTCGCTCGGCATCCACGGCTGCATGCCGCACAGCCACGGCTCGCAAGGCTGCTGCTCCTATCACCGCTCGCACCTCACCCGCCACTTCAAGGAGCCCGTCGTCGCCACGACCAGCTCCTTCACCGAAGGTGCCTCCGTCTTCGGCGGGCTCGCCAACCTCACCCAGGCGCTCAAAAACATCTTCTCGATCTACAATCCCGACATCGTCGCCGTGCACACCACCTGCCTCTCCGAGGTCATCGGCGACGACGTGCCCACGATCGTGAAGCGCGCGAAGGAGGAAGGCGCCGTCCCCGAGGGCAAGCTCGTCATCCACACCAACACGCCGAGCTTCGTCGGCTCGCACATCACCGGCTTCGCCAGCATGGTCTCCTCGATCATCAAGTATCTGGCCGAGCGCACCGGTGAGACGAAAAACCAGATCAACCTCATCCCCGGTTTCGTCGAGCCCGCCGACATGCGCGAACTCAAGCGCCTCACCCGGCTCATGGGCGTGCCCTTCGTCATGCTCCCCGACACCTCCGGCGTGCTCGACGGCGGACTCGACGGCGAATACCAGATGTTCCCCAAGGGCGGCACCACCATTCCCGAGATCAAGTCCATGGGCGACAGCATCGCCACGCTCGCGCTCGGCCATTTCACCAGCAACCCCGGAGCCGTCACGCTGGAGAACAAACACAACGTCCCCAGCCAGCTCCTCGAGCTGCCCGTCGGCGTCGGCGGCACCGACGCCTTCATCCAGGCCCTCCGCGCCTTTTCGCCCGACGGGGCCGTGCACGAGGACATCGCCGCCGAGCGCGGCCGCCTCATCGACATGATCAGCGACATGCAGCAGTATTTTCACCAGAAGCGCGTCGCCATCGCCGGAGATCCCGACCACGTCATCGCCATGACCAAGTTCGCCCTCGAGCTCGGCCTGCGGCCCGTTTACGTGATCACCGGCAGCCAGGGCAACCACTTCGAGAAACGCCTCCACGAGCTCCTCGATCCCGTCGTGCCCGGCGCGAAGATCAAGCAGCAGGCCGACTTCTTCGAGCTGCACCAGTGGATCAAGAACGCCCCCGTGGACCTGATTCTCGCCAACACCTACGGCAAATACATCGCCCGCGTGGAGGACATCCCGCTCGTGCGTTTCGGCTTCCCGATCCTCGACCGCGTCGGCCACCGCTTCTTCACCACGATGGGCTACGCCGGCGCCATCCGCCTGATCGACCAGATCACCGGCGCGCTCTTCGACAAGAAGGACCGCACCTGCCCCGAGGAATGGTTCGAGCTCGTCATGTAATAAAACCGCCGGCGCCGGCGCGCGCGCAAAATATGAAAGCCAAAACGCCACGATGTCATTTGTTATAAACAATCCTGCCATTATTTCCGCCGCCGCCGGTATTTTTGGAGTGCGGTGATTTGTCACCGCTTTTGACGGGCAAATTTATTTGCCCGCCGGCGCCGGCAAACACGGCAATAAATTATCGCGCTCCAAAAACACAACCCAGCCACATGCCCGAAATACCAGACACTCGCGCGCCCCAACCCCGCCCCGCCGGCGCCGCCGCCGCAACAAACACCGCCCCCGCCCCGTGCCCCGCCGCCTGCCAGCCGGACGCGTGCGCCGCGTCCGTCGTCGCCGGTTGCAACTGCAACCCCGCCACCATCGCGCGGCTCTCGGCCAGCTCCGATCCGCGCCGCCCTCCGCTCCAGATCCGCCCCGCCGCGCCCGCCGACGCCGCGCTCCTGCACCGGCTGGTCAGCGAGCTGGCCGCGTATGAAAGCCTGTCGCACGAAGTCGAATCCACGCCCGCCCATTTCGCCGGGCATTTCTTCGGACCCAAGCCCTGGGCCTATGCGCTCCTCGCGCATTATTACGGCATTCCCGCCGGCTTCGCGGTGTGGTATCCCACCTACTCCACCTTCGCCGGACGCCCCGGCGCTTTCCTTGAAGACCTCTACGTGCGTCCCGCGCTGCGCCGCCGGGGCATCGGCCTCGCGCTCCTCACCGCCGCCGCCACCGCCGCCAGCGAACGCGGCTGCGCCCGCCTCGAATGGCGCGCGCTCAAGTGGAACACGCCCGCGCTCGAGTTCTACAAATCCATCGGCGCCACCCCGCTCTCCGAATGGACCACGCTTCGCCGCGAGCTCGTGCCCGCCGCGCCCTGACCCGGGATGAACGCCGCGCAATCCATAAAAATCCTTCCCGCCCGCGCCGCGTCGATCACCGTCGCCGGGACCGGTTCCGCCGCCCCCGCCCCGCTCGCCTGCGACCGCAACAGCCTCGCCGGCTCCGTCACCCAGCGCGCGTGCGCCTTCTGTGGCTCGCGCGTGATCCTCTATCCCATCGCCGACGCCCTCCACCTCGTCCACGGTCCCATCGGCTGCGCCGCCTACACGTGGGACATCCGCGGCGCGCAAAGCAGCGGCTCGCAACTCTTCCGCAACAGCTTCTCCACCGATCTCCAGGAAATGGACGTCATCTACGGCGGCGAAAAGAAACTCGGCGCCGCCCTGCGCGAACTCATCGCCCGCCACTCGCCCAAGGCCGCCTTTGTTTATTCCACCTGCATTGTCGGGCTCATCGGCGACGACGTCGAGGCCATCTGCAAGGAAGTGTCCGCCGCCACCGGCATCCCGGTCATCCCGGTCGCCTCCGAGGGCTTCAAAGGCACCAAGAAAACCGGCTACCGCGCCGCCTGTGATGCCGTTTACCGCCTCATCGGCACCGGCGACATCGGCGACCTCCCGCCCGTCAGCATCAACTTGCTCGGCGACTTCAACATCGCCGGCGAGACCTGGGTCATCCGCGATTATTTCAAGCGCATGGGCGTGCACGTCGTGGCCACGCTCACCGGCGACGGGCGCGTCGATGCCATCCGCCGGTGCCACGGCGCGAAGCTCAACCTCGTGCAATGCTCCGGCTCCATGACCTCGCTCGCCAAAATGCTGGAGAAGGACCACGGCATCCCCTTCCGCCGCGTCTCCTTCTTCGGCATCGAGGACATGTCCGCCGCGCTCTACGAAGTGGCCGCGTTTTTCGCCCCGCAGGACCCCGGCCTGCCCGGCCGCACCCAGACGGTCGTTCGCGAGGAAATCGAAAAACTCATGCCAGAGCTGCGCCGCTACCGGGAAAAACTCGCCGGCAAAAAGGCGGCCATCTACGTCGGCGGCGCCTTCAAGGCCTTTTCCCTCGTCCGCGCGCTGCGCACCCTCGGCATGACCACCGCGCTCGTCGGCACGCAAACCGGCGACAAGGACGACTACGAGATGCTGCGCCAGATGTGCGACCCCGGCACGGTGATCGTTGACGATTCGAATCCGCTCGAACTCGCCAAATTCTGCCTGGAGAAGGACGTCGATCTTTTCATCGGCGGCGTCAAGGAACGCCCCATCGCCTACAAGCTCGGCATCGGCTTCTGCGACCACAACCACGAGCGCAAGGAAGCCCTCGCCGGCTACGTCGGCATGCTCAACTTCGCCCGCGAGGTTTACGCCAGCGTCATGTCACCGGTCTGGCAATACACGCCCCGCCGCGCGCAACGACACGCCCCGCGCCATCACGAGGAGGCCGCCGCATGATCGCGCCTCCGGAATCCTTCGCGCGCGTCAACGGCACCGATCCCGAGCCGTATCCGAATGCCACGACCAACGCCTGCAAACTCTGCACGCCGCTCGGCGCCTGCCTCGCCTTTCGCGGCGTGCGGGGTGCGATTCCCTTTCTCCACGGCTCGCAAGGCTGCGCCACCTACATCCGGCGCTACGTCATCAGCCATTTCCGCGAGCCGATGGACATCGCCGCGTCCAATTTTTCCGAAAGCAGCGCCGTCTTCGGCGGCGGCCTGAATGTCCGCATCGGGCTCGAAAACGTCATCCGCCAATACAAACCCGAACTCGTCGGCCTCGCCACCACCTGCCTCAGCGAAACCATCGGCGAAGACCTCGCCGGACACCTCCAGGATTTTCACGGCGGACATCCCGGCGGCGTGGACGGCGCTCCGGTTCCTCCCATCGTGCCGGTCTCCTGCGCCAGCTACCGCGGCACCCATGCCAAGGGCTTCCACGACACCGTGCGCGCCCTCGTGGACACCCTCTGCCCCGGAGCGGCGTCCTCTTCCACTGGGAGCGCCGGCATCCTGCCGGCAGACGACGCGCCAGCGTCGCCCAACGGGACGCGGGCGCCCCGCCCGAGAAGCCCGAAGGACGCCGCCGCTCCGCCACCTCCCGTCGCCCTTTTCCCCGGCATGCTCTCGCCCGCCGACCTGCGCGAACTCAAGCGCATCGCCGCCGCGTTCGCCCTGCCCGTCACGCTCCTCCCCGACTACAGCGACACCCTCGACGGCCCCTCCTGGGCGGACTACGAAAAACTTCCCTCCGGCGGCACGCCCGTCGAGGCGATTCGCGCCCTTGCCCGCGCGCAGGCCTCCGTCGAATTCGGCCGTGTCCTCGCGCGCGCTCCCGTCACCGCCGCAACCGTGCTCGCGCGCCGCCACGGCGTGCTGCCCTGCCGTCTCGGCCTCCCCATCGGGTTGCGCGAAACCGACCGGTTCATCGAACACCTTGCCGCCCTCGCCGGACGCGAGGCGCCCGCCGAAATCGCCCGCGAACGCGGCCGGCTCATCGACAGTTGGGTGGACGGCCACAAATACGTTTTCGAAAAACGCGCCATCGTTTACGGCGAGGAGGACCTGGTGGTCGGGCTCGCCTCGCTGCTCGCCGAGTTCGGCGTGACTCCCGTGCTCTGCGCCTCCGGCGGGCGCAGCGGGCATCTCGCCGATGCGCTCCGCGCCGCCGTGCCCGAGCTCGACGAGCGCACTGTCATCCGCGAAGGCGCCGACTTTGCCGGCATCGCCGACCAGGCCGCCGCGCTCCAGCCCGATTTTTTCATCGGCTCCAGCAAAGGCTACAGCCTCGCCCGCCGGCTGAATGTTCCGCTCGTCCGCTGCGGCTTCCCCGTCCACGACCGCATCGGCGGCCAGCGCATCCTCCACGTCGGCTACGCCGGGGCGCAATCCCTGTTCGACCGCATCGTCAACACCCTCCTCGACCGCAAGCAGGCCGGCTCCCCCGTCGGCTACGCCTACTTGTAATCAAAATCATGATACACGGCCTCGACCACATCTCCGCCGCATCCGATGCCACCGCAGCCGCATCCGAAATCACCCCGTCCGCCGTCGCGCTCGATTTCAGCAAGCACCCCTGCTTCAACAAGGCCTCGCACCACACCCACGGGCGCATCCACCTGCCCGTCGCCCCCCGCTGCAACCTCCAGTGCAATTTCTGCAACCGCAAATTCGATTGCATGAACGAGAGCCGCCCCGGCGTCACCAGCGCCGTGCTCACGCCCGCCCAGGCCGCCGATTATCTCGACGACACGCTCAAGCGCGTGCCCAACCTCGCGGTCACCGGCATCGCCGGCCCCGGAGATCCCTTCGCCAATTCGGTCGAGACCATGGCCACGCTCACCGCCGTCCGCCGCCGCCATCCCGGCATGATTCTCTGCCTGGCCACCAACGGCCTCGGCATCGGCCCACACATCGACAACCTCGCCGCGCTCCAGGTCAGCCACGTCACGCTCACCGTCAACGCCGTCGATCCCGTCATCGGCGCGAAAATCTACGCCTGGATTCGCGACGGCCACCGCCCCATGCGCGGCCCTCCCGCCGCGCAGCTCCTCCTCGACCGCCAGCTCGAAGCCATCCGGCGCCTCAAGGAGCGCGGCATCGTGGTCAAGATCAACACCATCATCATGCCCGGCATAAACGACCAGCACATCGAGGACGTGGCGAAAAGAATGGCGGAGCTGAAGGTGGACATCATGAACTGCATGGCCTTCCTGCCCGTCGCCGGGGCCGGGTTCGAAAACATTCCCCCGCCCGACGGCGCGCTCGTCGCCGGCACCCGGCTGCGCGCCGGCCGCCATGTCCCGCAGATGACGCACTGCGCCCGCTGCCGCGCCGACGCCGTGGGCCTCATCAACGAGCCGATGTCGCAGGAGCGCCTCGCCACGCTCGCCAGCTTCGCCCGGCCCTCCGCGCGCGATCTGGCCAAGCGCCCTTACATCGCCGTCGCCAGCCAGGAAGGCATGCTGGTCAACCAGCACCTCGGCGAGGCCGCCCGGGTGCTCGTTTTCAAGCAGGACGATGACACGCCCTCCGGCTGCAAATTCGTGGAAGTCCGCCGCGCGCCCGAACCCGGCTCCGGCCCCGCCCGCTGGGCCGGGCTTGCCGACCTGCTCCACGATTGCCGCGCGCTCCTCGTTTCCGCCGCCGGTCCGCAGCCCAGGCGCGCCCTTGAGGAACGCGGTGTCCGCGTCGTCGAGATGGAGGGGATGATCGAGGAAGGGCTCACCGCCATCTTCAAAGACCAGCCCATCCCCGCGTCGCTCGCCCGCCGCTTCACCGGCTGCGGCGGCTCCGCCTGCAAAGGCGCCGGCACCGGCTGCGGCTGATCGCCGGCGCCGGTGTATCCAAAAAACCATTATAACAAAATCATCCGCGAAAATTTTCCACCATGTCCAAACCAACTCACCACCTGTTTGTGTGCGGCAGCTTCCGCGCCAACGGCGAACGCCAGGGCGTTTGCCACAAAAAAGACTCCATGAGTCTTCTCTCCTACCTGCAAAGCGAGGTGCAGGATCGCATGCTGGACGGCGTCGAAATCGCCGTGACCGGCTGCATGAACTTCTGCGTCAAAGGCCCCGTCATGGTCGATTATCCGACGGGCAACTTTTATCGCGTCCCCGACAACGCCGCCGTCGATGCCATCCTCGACGCCATCGAGGCGGACTCCGTCGCCGGGGACTACCTCATCGACGGATAACAACGCCGCCCATTCGTCCTTCGCCACCCGTCCTTTCCCGCCGATGGCCATGCCCGCCGAACTCCAGCTCATCGACACCACCCTGCGCGACGGCCTGCAAGCGCCCGGCGTGGTCGTCTCCCGCGCCGACAAGGTCGCCATCGCCCGCGCGCTCGTCGATGCGGGCGTACCGCTGCTGGAGGCCGGCATCCCCGTCATGGGCGCCGACAGCATCGCCGACATCGACGCCGTCGCCGACGCCGTCGGCCCCGCCCGCGTGCTCACCTGGTGCCGCGCCCATCCCGGCGACCTCCGCGCCGCCGCGTCCACCCGCGCCGCGCACGTCCACCTCTCGTTTCCCGTCTCGGATCTCCACCTGCGCGCCTGGGGGCGCACCCGCGCCTGGGTGCTGGAAACCCTGCGCTCGCTCGCCGGCCGGGCGCGCGAACGCTTCGCCACCGTCTCGCTCGGCGCCCAGGACGCCTCGCGCGCCGATCCCGGCTTCCTCGACGCCTTCGCCGCGGCCGCCCGCGCGGCCGCCGCCGACCGTATTCGCATAGCAGATACCGCCGGCGTCTGGACACCCTCCCGCGCGGCCGGCGCCGTCGCGCGCCTCCGCGCCCTTGCCCCGCCGATCGTCATCCACGCGCACAACGACCTCGGCCTCGCCACGGCCAACACCCTCGCCGCCCTCGAGGCGGGCGCGGCCTGGGCCGACGTGACCGTCAACGGCCTCGGCGAGCGCGCCGGCAACGCCGCCCTCGACGAAGTCGCCCTCGCCTGGCTCATCGGCGCCGGCGGCGCCCTCCGCCTCGACACCACCCGCCTCGGCCCCCTCGCCGACCTCGTCGCCCGCGCCACCCGCCGCCCCGTCCCTCCGCAAAAACCCATCGCCGGCGCCGACGTCTTCCGCCACGAATCCGGCCTGCACTGCGCCGGCCTCCTGCGCGACCGCCGCACCTACGAACCGATTCCGCCGGCCCTCGTCGGGCGCGCGGAACAACCCTTCGTGATCGGCGAAAAAACAGGTTCCGCCTCGCTCGCCGCCGCCCTCGCCGGACTGGGCGCCGCCGCCGACATCCCCCGGCTGCTGCCCCTCGTGCGCCGGGCCGCCCGCTCCGCCCGCCGCGCCCTCACCACGCCGGAACTGCTCGCCCTCGCCCGCCAGTCCCTTCCCTGACCCGCCGCCCTCGCGCCTCTCATTCCGCAATCAAAAATCCGCAATCCCGCAACCCATGCCATTCCAAAGCTACGAAGCCACCGCCGCGAACAACGGCGAATGGCTGCTTCAAAACCCGCTGCTCCTGCTCTTCTCGGGCAACAACGGCATCATTGCCCGTTATCTCCGCGCATCCCTGCCCATGCCAGAAAACCAGTGCTGGACCCTGCTGGAAGACGACATCCAGGACCTGATGGATCCCGCTCCCCCGCCGCCCGTCCCTCCCGCCGCCCGGCATCGCTGGATGATCTTTGCGCAAAACGAAAACGGCGGCCTGCGCCTGAGCCGCGTGGACCGCATTCGCGGCCTTTCCGACCGCCAGACCGAATTGCTCGTCACCCTGAGCCCGCTGACTCTGAAATCGTTGTCCGCGGACAGGACCCGCTGCGTTGTGCAGCAGCCGGCCAACGCCCGCCAATGGAGCGAAGAACTCGCCCTCGACGGCGGCATCGCCAACCTGGCCGGCCCCTGGACTTGGTGCGCCCGCGAACTCAACATCGGTGCCGCCGTCATCGGAGGGAAATGACGCCCCCGCCCGCCCGCCTCCCGTGTGGCACATACATTGCTAGCCGGTCCGCTTGTGACAGACTGCCGCACCTGCAACGAAAACATCGCCATCGCCTCCGGCATCACAAACAGCGATCCGATCCACGCGCCCGCGTGCCGGATCGTGGGCGAACTCACGCTGCTGCACGAGATTTCAGACACATTGAGCGACGGCTTCGAATTGCGGGCCGCGGCGCTCCGCATCTTCAAACAGCTCCGCGCGACCAGGCGGCTCTCGCGCGGGCTGCTCCTGGTGCTCAACCGCGAAACCGGCCGCCTGCTGCCCGAGGCCGGCGAGCGCCCCTTCCCGCCCTTCAACGCCCGCGTGGACGAGGGGCTGGTCGGCGGCATCCTCTCCGAAGGTCGCGCGCGGGCGATCATCGACATCACCCGCATCCCGCCGGACACCCTTTGCAAATGGGAACGCGCCTGGCTCTCGACCCTGCCCGACGCTGAGCCCGACGAACCGGCCTCGCTGCTGGTCATGCCGATACAGCACGGCGACGCGCTTGTCGGCGGACTGTGTTTCACCCGCCCGCCCGGCGCCGAGGGGCAACTGGAGGCGGACCTGCGCTTTCTCGCGCTGGTCGCCGGGCAGGTCGGCCTGGCCGTGCGCTTCCGCCAGCTCGCGCAAGAGCGCCTCGACACGCTCCGGCAGGAAAACGAGCGCCTCCAGGAACAGCTCAAGCGCAACTTCATCCCCGATGGGATGATCGGAAAATCATCCTCCATGCGCATGGTCTATTTTCACGTGGACCAGGTGGCCGACAGCAAGACCACCGTCCTCATCCGCGGCGAGACCGGCGTCGGCAAGGAACACATCGCCCAGGCCATCTGGCAGGGCGGCTCGCGCAAAAACAAACCCTTCGTCCGCGTAAACTGCGCCGCGCTGCCCGAAAGCATCATCGAAAGCGAGCTCTTCGGCCACGAAAAGGGCGCCTTCACCGGCGCGCTGGCGCTGCGCCGCGGGCGCTTCGAGCTCGCCCACACCGGCACCCTTTTTCTCGACGAAATCGGCGAACTCTCGATGCCCACCCAGGCCAAGCTCCTGCGCGTGCTTCAGGAGGGCGTGTTCGAGCGCGTCGGCGGCGCGCAGCCGCTCAAGGTCGATGTGCGTGTCATCACCGCGACCAACCGCAACCTCGAGCAAATGATCGACGAGGGCAAATTCCGCCTCGATCTCTATTACCGCATCAACGTCTTCCCCGTCTATGTGCCGCCGCTCCGCGAACGCCGCGGCGACCTGCTGGAGCTGGCCGATCATTTCCTGCAAAAATATTCGCGGCAGAACCGGAAACGCGTCGTCCGCATCTCCACGCCCGCGATCGATATGCTGATGGCCTATCACTGGCCGGGCAACGTGCGCGAACTGGAAAACATCATCGAGCGCGCCGTGCTGCTCACCACCGACGGCGTCATCCACGGCTACCATCTGCCGCCCACGCTCCAGACGCCGGACTCCACCGGCACCGCCTCGCCGCAGACGCTTCATGACGCGCTCGCCGCGGTCGAACGCGAAATGATCATCGACGCGCTCAAGGCCGGACGCGGGATCATGGCCAGGGCCGCCCGCCAGCTCGGCATCACCGAGCGCACGATGGGCCTGCGGGTCAGGAGCCTCGGCATCGAACCCCGGCGTTTTCGGGACGGCGCCGGGCCGTCATCATCATCATGAAACACTCCGAAGGCAGCGGCATTGATTATTGTGAGACCGCGCCCGGCAAATGGGTGAAAGTGGTGCGCGCCATGATCGGCGGCCTCGAATTTGGCGAGGTGCAGCTCACGGTGCATCGCGGACGGGTGATCGAGGTGCGCAAAATCGAAAAAATCCGCCTCGATCCCCCGCAACGCGACCCGGCCGGGCAACCCGCCAAAGCCCGCCCTTTGTGATGAAAACATCCCGTCATGCCGCTTCCGCGCCATTTTTAGACTTTATCGGGTGGCGGGTTTTATCCATGTCCGGCTCATCCGCCGCGCGCGCGCCGCGCATCCCCCTCCCGGCTCCCTTCCGCTCGATTTATGATGTGCCGGCCCCCGGTCCCCCGCCGGACGCCCGCGCCGGCGCCTTTGCGTCCGGAATCAACTGGCTTGGCGTCCGCGCCGGCGGCGGGCCCGGGCCGGCCATGCCGCCGCGGGAAACGCCGCCCCGCTCACACCAGCCGCCCCGCCTCGTCCGCGCGATAACCCGGCAGGCTTTCGATTTCGCCGCGCAGCCGGCGCGCGCGCAACTCCTCCAGCAACGCCGCCACGCGCGGCTCCCCCAGCAGCGCGCACGGGATGACCAGGTCGAAGGCCACCAGATTGTCCGGCAGAAACTCCAGCCCCGCCAGCTCCGCCACCGCCCGCGGCCCGGCTGCCACGTCCGCCTCGTCATGCAGCAGCGCCCGCGCGCACTCCCAGTGGCTCGCAAATTCCCGTCCGTAGCCCGGCACCAGCTCGCCGGCCATGCCCAGCGCGCGCAGTTGCCCGTCAATCCATCCCCGGCTCCCCGACCCGCGCTCGCGGTTGGCCAGCCGCAGACGGCGCGCCTCCAGAATCTCCCGCCCGGAAAATTTTCCCGGCACGCCGGGCCGCGCCATCCAGCCCTGCTCCCACTGCGTGAAACGCACCAGCCGCCAGCGCCCGCGCGGGTCGCGCCGGCGCAACTCGCGCAAATTCTCCTCGCTCCGCCCGTTCCCGCTGTGCAGCCCCGCGATGTGCACCGCTCCGTCCGCCAGCAATTGCAACGCCCGCCCGCTCCCGCAATTCACCCAGAAACAATGCCCCGGCAGCCCCGCCCCGACCCGCCCGTCCGCCAGCAGCGCCAGCGCCGGGTCGCACCCGGCGATCGCGATGTTGTGCCGCATGTCCGCCAGCGTTTTCCCGCGCGCGACCGTCGCGCGCCATGCGTCGCCGGCGTCCCGCGCCACCACCGCGTCCGCCTCCTGGAAACCGCCGCCGAGCGACGCCGCCGTGTCCGCCCGGTGCCCGACCCAGCGGCGCCCCGCCCACGCCAGATTCACGCGCCCCGGCGCCGGCGCCGCGTCCTCCAGCAGTGTCACCCGCGCCACTTCCGCCGCCGGCTCCGCCCGCGCGCCGAACAACTCCTCCACCGTGGTCCGCAACTCCGCCGCCAGCCGCAGCGCGACCTGCACGTTGGGCGGCGTCCGCCCGCTCTCGACCATGTTCGCGAACTGCCGCGTCACCCCGCAGCGGCGCGCCAGCTCGGCTTGGGAAATCCCCAGCGCCCGCCGCCTGCCGGCCATTCCGCGCAACGGCGCCGGTGCGTCCTGTCCCGTGGTGCTCATGCGCCGTGCAACGTCGCATCATTGCGACCTCCTGTCCATGAAAAATGCCGCCCGCCGCAAAAAATCTGGACGCATGGCATGTCATCTGCTTTTGACAGCGGGTCAATGAAAGCAGTCAAACATGTCAAGGGAGGGGCGCGTCCCGCCGCATGAAAACCTCCGCCCAAACCGGGGCCGCCGGCGGCAATCCATCCGCGCCTGTTGCCGCGCGCGCCGCGCATCCCCTCCCGTCCCCCTTCTGGGCCGTTTATGACATGCTGGCCTCCGGCCTCCCGGAGGGCGCCCGCGTCGATGCCTTTGCGGCCGGAATCAGTTGGTTTGGCGTCCGCGCCGGCGGCGGGCTCGGGCTGGCCATGTCGCCGCGGGAAACGCCGGTCCGCATCGGCCCGGCCGGCCGCGTCGCCGGCAGCCCGTTGCACGAAATCGCGGCCCTCGCGCGCTCGTGGGATTTTGGCGAGGCGGCCCTCGGCGTCGCCGCGCTGAACGCCCATTACAACCAGCCCGCCCGCGCGCGCGCCTCCGCGGAGGCGGCCGGCTGCGTTTTCTCCGGGACCGGCGCGAGTGTTTTCTCCCGGATGCTTCCGCGCATCGCCGGGCATCGCGTGGCGGTCGTCGGCCATTTTCGCGGGATTGAGGACCTGGCGCGCGTCTGCAAGCTCACCATCCTCGAACGCCGCCCGCAACCCGGCGACCTGCCCGATCCCGCGTGCGAGGCGGTTTTGCCGGAAAGCGATTACGTCTTCATCACCGGGAGCACCCTGATTAACAAAACGCTTCCCCGGCTGCTGGAACTTGCGCGCGGCGCCTTTGTGTGTCTTGCCGGCCCGACCACGCCGCTCGCGCCCGGTCTCTTCAAATTCGGCGTCAATCTCCTCGCCGGCCTGGTGGTGGAAAACCCGGACGAGGTCTGGCCCGCCGTGCAGGAAGGCGGAGGCCATGCCTTTTTCGAGCGCGGAGCGCGCATGGTCCAAATCGAAAGCCCCGGCCAATGAGCACGACGCGAACCGCCACGGAAACGACGAAGGCCGGCCCGGGCAGGCCGCAAGCCGCCGCAGCCCCGGCGCCCGGACGCCTCGCCACGCGCGCGCGCGT
Source organism: Opitutaceae bacterium (assembly GCA_031282705.1). Taxonomy (GTDB): domain Bacteria; phylum Verrucomicrobiota; class Verrucomicrobiia; order Opitutales; family Opitutaceae; genus Termitidicoccus. Next base: position 13,152 of record JAITDF010000085.1, read on the forward strand.
GGCGGCGCTGCTCGCCTTGCTGGCGGCCAGCGCGCTCGTCTCGCTGCGCGTCGGCGCGCACCCGCTGGCCTGGGCCGACATCCTGCAACTCGGGTTTCCCCGGTTCGCCGCCGGCGCCGTCACGGATAGAGGCACGGTCGTGTCCCTGCTCTGGGAAATCCGCCTGCCGCGCATGCTGGCGGCAATGGGCGTCGGCGCCGGGCTTTCCATGGCGGGCGCGGCCTACCAGGGCTTGTTCAGAAACTCCCTGGTTTCCCCGGACATCCTGGGGGCGTCCGCCGGCGCCGCCCTGGGCGCGACGCTGGGCCTCACGCTTTCGCTGCCGGTCGCCGGCGTGCAGACCTGCGGTTTTCTTTTCGGGCTGGCCGCGGTCATGCTCACCTGCGGCCTCGGCCGCGCCGCGGGCGGCGGCGGACATTTCACCCTGCGGCTGGTCCTGACCGGCATGGTGATCGGCAGTCTTTTCATGGCCGGTGTGTCCGTGATTAAAATAATGGCCGACCCGTATTCCAAGCTCCCGGCCATCACCTTCTGGCTGATGGGCAGCCTGGCCGCGACCACGCGCGCGGACCTCGCGCTGCTGTTTCCGCCGCTTGCGCTCGGCGTGACGGTGCTGCTGCTGCTGCGGTGGCCGCTCAACCTGATGGCGCTGGGCGAGGACGAGGCGCGCTCGCTCGGCGTCCCCGTGACGGCGGTGCGCGTGCTCGTGCTGGTCGGCGCCACGCTCATCACCTCCGCCACCGTCGCCGTCGCGGGCATCATCGGCTGGATCGGCCTGATGGTGCCGCACGCGGCGCGCTTCTGGGTCGGGCCAAACCACCGCGACCTGCTGCCCTCGTCATTGCTCATCGGCGGCATCTGCCTGCTTTGGGCGGACAACCTCGCCCGCTGCCTGTTCGCCGTGGAGTTTCCGCTCGGCGTGGTCACCTGCGCGTGCGGCGCGCCGGTGTTTCTCGTCATGCTGCGGCGCTCGCAAAAAACCTGGGCCGAATAAACCCGCGCCAATCCCGCCCGCAATCCTCCTTCCACGCCATGCTTCACCTTCGCAATCTTTCCTGCGGCTACACCCGGCGCCCCGTGGTCGGCGGCATCGAGCTTGGCGTGCGCGCGGGCGAGTTTGTGTGCCTGCTCGGCCCCAACGGCTCGGGAAAAACCGCGCTGCTGAAAACCCTCGCCGGCATCCTGCCGCCGCTCGCGGGCGACATCCGGCTGGACGGCGCGCCCCTCGCGCGCCGCCGCGCCCGCGAACGCGCGCGCCTGCTCGCGTATGTGCCGCAGGCGCACGCCCCCGTTTTCGCGTTCAGCGTGCGCGATGTCGTCGTCATGGGCCGCGCCGCGCAATGGCCGGTCTGGGGCGGCCCCCGCCCCGCCGACTGGCGGGCCGCGGACGAGGCGCTGGCGCTGGTCGGCCTGGGCTCCTTTGCGGAACGCCTTTACACCCATGTCAGCGGAGGCGAGCGGCAGCTGGTCCTCATCGCCCGCGCCCTGGCGCAGCAGGCGCGCTACCTCGTGCTCGACGAGCCCGCGTCCAGCCTCGACTTCGGCAACCAGGTGCGCGTCCTGCAAACGCTGCGCCGCCTCGCGCGCGAAGGCATCGGCGTCCTGATGGCCACGCATCACCCCGGGCACGCGCTGCGCTGCGCCACGCGGGTCGCCATCATGCGCGACGGCCGGCTTGCCCCGGCCCGCGCGCCGGACGAGGCGCTCACGGCCGAAGCCCTTGCGGAAATCTATCACGTCCCGTTTGTCGTCTCCGACCTTCCCGTCGCCGGGGACGGAGCCGCATCCTCCCCCATCCGCGTATGCGCTCCCATCTTCAATTGAAAACAAAACGAAGCACGGGAGCGGCGGGGTCACCGCCGCCGGCCGCGCCTCCGCGCGCCAAACCCCGCTCCGCCCTCCCCCCGCCCGTCGTGCTCGCGCCGATCGGCGTCATCGAATCGCCGTGGCGCTCGGTCTCCGACCGTTGCGATTATAAAACCCCCGCGCGCCTGCGTCTGCGCGGCGACCTGCTCGCCGCGCTGAAAGGAGTGGAATACTTTTCCCACCTCTGGGTCATTTATCACCAGCACCGCTCCGCGGAATGGCTGCGCGCCTGCGGCTGGGCCGCGGACGGCGCGGCGCCGCTGGTGCTGCCGGAATGCGACGACCGCTCCGGGCAGGGTGTTTTCAGTTCGCGCGCGCCATGCCGCCCATCGGGACTCGGCTCGTGCATCGTCGAGTTGCTGGAACGCCGCGGCACCTTGCTCACCGTGCGGGGACTCGACGCCGTCGATGGCACGCCTTTGCTGGACATCAAAGTCTATGTGCCGCAGTTCGACGCCTTTCCCGGCGCGCTCACGCCGCTGGGCTGGTCCTCCGTTCTCGCGCGCGACGACGACGCGACACGCGCCACCCGCTGGCTGCACTGGGACACCACCGGCCCCGAATTCGCGCTCGGCCTGCGCGCGGGACTGGCCGCGATGAAACGGATCGGCACCCGGCGCAATGCCCCCGGCCTCCGCTCGCGCCTCGCGGGCAGCCTCTTTTTTGCCCAGGGCTGGGAACTCGCGACCGGCTGCACGCCGCTCCGGGGCACGCTCGCGCTGGAGGAGCGCGACTCCGCCGCGCCGCCCTGGACCGCCGTGCTCGCCGCCGGACGCCGCCGCTGCCGCCTCGCGCTTCACCGCCTCGACTGGCCCGACGCCTCCGCCGTCATGGCCGCCCCGGAGCAAATCCTCCTCGCCCGCCCGGCCGCTCCTTTCCCCGCATCAGACAAACTGACCGGCAACACATGATAACGACACCATCACGCCGCCGCGAATCCGACAACGGACAACGCGCGCGCCACCAACCAGCATTCGATACCATGCAGACTCATGCCACAATCGCACCGGGCCGTCCCGCCCGCGTCCTCCTCATCGCGCTCCTCGCGCCGGCGCTCACCGCCCTCCGCGCGCCCGCCGGCGCCGATGGCGAAACTTCCGACCCGGTTTTCACGACCGCCACAACCGCCGCCTCCGCCGGCAAGGAACCCGTTTTCCAGCTCGGCACGCTGACGGTTTATGGGGAACGCCCCCTGCCCTCCGAGCAGATGGAAACCTCGATAACAGCATCCAAAATAGAGCTGCTCGAAAAGAAAACCGTGGCCGAAGCGCTCGCCACCACGCCGGGCGTCACGCTCTCCCCCGGCAGCGGCAGCCGCTATGAAACCTTTGCGCATGTCCGCGGCTTCGGCAGCCTGTCGGTGCCCATTTATATTGACGGCATCCCCGCCTACATCCCCTACGACGGAAATCTCGATCTCGGACGCTTCACCACGTTCGATGTCTCGTCCATCCATGTCGCCAAGGGCTACAGCTCCGTGATTTACGGCCCCAATGCCATGGGCGGCGCCATCAACCTCGTCAGCCGCCGCCCCGTGCGCCCCATCGAGGGCAATATAAGCGCGGGTGTTTCCACCGGGGACGGCGTGGAAAGCTCGCTGAACATCGGCACCAGGCAGGGCAAATGGTATGCGCAGGGCGGCTTTTCCTTTTATGAGCGCGCCTGGATAAAAATGGCGGAGGAATACAACGGGACGGACCGGCAGAACTATCATACCCGTGACTGGAAATTCAGCGCCAAGGCCGGCTTTGCCCCCAACGAGACCGACGAATACGCCATCGGCTACCAGCATCAGGAGGGCGAAAAAGGCCCGAAGGTCGGAGGCAAGGGCTATTCCTTCACCGCCTGGCGCTGGCCGGAGTGGAACAAGGAGACCGTCTATTTCATTTCCAACACCCGCATCGGAGGCAAAAGCTATGTGAAGCCGCGCGTGTTTTTCGACAAATACGACAACACGCTCGTCATGGGTGTCGGCCGCGATCCCAGCATTTATGATGATTATTCCTACGGGGGATCGCTCGAACTCGGCACGGAATTGATTCCCAAAAACATATTAAAGGGCGTCGTCCATTATAAATACGACCGCCACCATGAATATTACGAACTCGCCAGCGGGGAAAAGGACAACGAGGAAACCTACAAGGATGTGACCGTCTCGGCGGGCGTCGAGGACACATTCCACCTCACGTCCAAATGGGACTTCCAGGCCGGCGTCGCCTACGACTGGCGCGACACCAAAAAGGCCGGCGAGCAAACGCTGGGGCTCATCACCATGGACAGCTTCAATCCGCAGGCGGGCGTGTTTTTCAAGCTCGATGAAAACAACACCTTTCATGCCACCATCGCCCGCAAGACCCGCATGCCCTCCATGAAAGACCGCTACTCGGCGCACATGACGCCCAACCTCATCGCCATCCCCAATCCCGACCTCGGCCCCGAGACCGCCACGCATTATGAAATCGGATACATCGGCGAGCCGCTCTCCGGCCTCTCCGTCACGGCCAATGTCTTCTTCAGCCGCGTGACCGACAAGATCACTTATAAAGTCCTCCCCGATAAGCTCGACGGCATGGATGTCCGCCAGGCGTATAATGTGTCCGGCGACGTGCGGCAGGACGGCGCCGAGCTTGGCGTGGATTATTCATTAAACTCCATCCTCTCCGCCGGGGGCAGCTATACGTTCATCTACATGAAGGATCTCAGGAATCCGGCGAACAAACTGACCGAGGCGCCCCGGCACTCCGGCAATGTTTACGCGAGGATACGCCCGTGGCACTGGCTGTCCATCGTGCCCTCACTGGAGGCGCGCTCGTGGCGCTACATTTACAATGACGGACGGAAAATCGGCGGATTCGCGCTCTATAATTTGAAGGCGTCGTTCACGCCGCCCGTCAACGGCCTCGTTTTCAGCCTCGGCGTCGAGAATGTCTTCAACCGCGACGTGCGTTACACCAACACCGCCTATCCCGGCAGGGGCCGCTCGGTTTATATCAACGTGCGCTATTCCTTTTAGCATATGTCCACGCAAACGCTTCCCTTCATGCGCCGGGCGCTTGTCCTCGCGGCGGCGGCAGTTGCGCTGCACGCGCAGGCGGCGCCCGCGCGCCCGTTCACCGACGGGACCGGGCGCGTGCTCCCGCTGCCCGCCGCCGGCGTCACCCGCGCCTACGGCACCAGCCCCGTCGGCAGCATCCTGCTCTACGCGCTCGCCCCGGAAAAACTGATCGGCTGGAACCAGTCGCTCCGCCCCGAGGCCGCGCGCTTCCTGCTGCCCGCCGTGCGCGACCTCCCGGCCTATGGCAAATGGTTCGGCCCGTCGGGCGACGCCAGCCGCGAGGCGCTCATCGCCGCGCGCCCCGACGTCATCCTCTCGGTCGGCTACGACGACGCCACCGCCGTCGATTTCTCCGACCGCCTGCAAAGGCAGACCGGCATCCCCGTGCTGCTCGCGAGCGGGAGCCTCGACGACCTCGCCGCCACCTGCGAGCTGCTGGGCCGCGCCCTCGGCGTGGAGGAGCGCGCCGCGCGCCTGGCCGCCTACTGCCGCGACGCCGTGCGCGACGCCCGCGACCTCGCCCGCTCGCTCCCGCCGGGCCGCCCGCCCGTCCGCGTCTATTACGCGCAGGGGCCGCGCGGCCTCCAGACCGACACCAAGGGCTCCCTGCACGCCGAGATGCTCGAACTGCTCGGCGCGGAAAACATCATCCGCGACGACAGGGTCAAGCACTCCCGCCACGCCGCCATCTCGATGGAGCACGTCATCGCCGGGCGGCCCGACGTGATCATCGTCGCCTCCGACGACTCCGGCGGCGCCAGCCCCGCGTGGCTGGAGGACGACGCGTGGCGGCGCGTGCCCGCCGTGGCCGCCGGGCGGGTTTATGTCATCCCGTCGGAACCCTTCAACTGGTTCGACCGCCCGCCTTCCGTCAACCGCCTCATCGGCCTCAAATGGCTGGCCTCGGTTCTCCATCCCGACCGCGTTTCCCACGACATGGTGGCCGAGACGCGCGCCTTCTACCGCCTCTTTTATCATTGCGAATTAAGCGAATGGGAGGCGCGCGACCTGCTGGCAAAGTCACGCCTGCCGCTGCCGCCTCCCGCCAACTGCTGCCTGCAAAACCAATCCAAATAAATCATATGCATGTCATGAATACATACCGTCGCGTCCTCCTCCCGCTCGCCGTATATATTATTGTTCTGGGCTCGTCCGCGCTTCGCGCCGCCGATTCCGCCGCCGCGCTCACGCTGGTCAGCGGCGGCACGCGGAAGCAAATCACCGCGGCCGAACTCGCCGCGCTCCCGCAGATCGAAACCGAGGTGGAGCACCACGGGAAAAAACACCGTTGCACCGGGGTCGATCCGGCGGCGGTGTTTTCCGCCGTCGGCGTCCGGCTCGGCAAGGGCGCCCCGATGCGCGCGATCCTGTCGAGCGCGGTGCGCGTGACCGCGGCCGACGGCTACACCGTGGTGTTCGCGCTCGCCGACTTCGAGAAATCCATCAGCAAACAAAATCCCGTCCTGGCAATCCGGCAGGACGGGGCGCCGCTGCCCGACAAAACCGGGCCGTTCCAGTTGATCCTCGACCAGGACAAATGCGGCAAACGCTGCGTGCGCCAGATTTCCACCATCGAGGTGATCCCGCTTGCGCCCGCGCCATGACACAAAAAACGCGCATGGATTGACAAAAACCGGGACACATCGCGGCCCGGTTTAGGCTGCATCCCGGCTTTTGGCCCGCACTCCGTCCTGACATGGAAAACACCGCCACCGCCACACCATCATCCGCCGACGACCTGCTCGACCTCGACCCGGTTTTTCCCGAGCACGAGACCGGCCGCCGCCGCGCCCTCGATTATCTCGGCCACGCGCCCTGCCCGCTGCGCGCCGAACTCCGGCGACGGTTCCATGCGCACTGCCGCGCCATGAATCCCGCGCCGCAATGGTACATGGCCGGCGGCTGCCACGGCGACGACATCTATGACGGCCTCTGGCAAACAACCGATGCCGGCGAACTGCCCGGCCTGATTTCCGACACCGGCTTCGGCGACTTCAACCGTCCCGAATTCGCGCGCCGCTGGCTCGCCGACGACAAAACCTTCGCGCGCATCGGCGCCGGCGGCGAAAACGATGCCGCCGGCGGCGGCGAAATCCGACTCGAGTTTCACGAGGCCGGCCTGATTGACCCGCAAGGGTTTTATCGCGTCTATGGCGCGAACGTCGAAATCATCCTCGTTGACCTGAACCGCCTCGGCGACCGCCCCGCGCCCCGCGCCTGGGCCGATGTGCTCCACCCGAGGTTCCGGCGCGACATCATCGTGAGCGGCGATCCGCAGGGCATCCACGAGTCCATCCTCTTCGGCCTCTACCGCGACCACGGCGAGGCCGCGCTCGCCGCCTTGGGCGCGAATGTCCGTGATTTCATGCACCCGGCGGAAATGGCCAAAACCGCCGGCTCCGCCAACCCGCGCGGCGCCGCGCTTTATCTGCTGCCCGGCTTCTTCTCCGCCAGTTGCCCGCATCGCGAGCGCACGCGGGTCGTCTGGCCCGGGGAGGGCGCGTATTTGACTCCCCAATACATCCTGCGCCGCCGCGACGCCCGCCCGGCGGCGGACTTTTTCGCCGGCTACTTGTGCGGGGCGGAATGGGCCGCGCATCTGGCGAAGATCGGCTTCGCGCCCGCCCGCGCCGGCTCGCCCCCGTTGCCCGGGCGCCTGCGCTGGGTGGGCTGGGACTTTGTGCGCGACCACGACATCGAGGCGCTGGGCGCCACCCTCAACGCGGCGTTCGCGCGCGGCCATTCCGCATGAAACTCGTCACCGTCGCCGGACCGCCCTCGTCGGGGAAAACCTCGGTCATCCTCAAGACGCTGCGCTGGCTGCGCGACGACGGCCTGCGCGCCGGGGTGGTGAAATTCGACTGCCTCACCACCGGCGACGCCGCCGCATTCGAGGCCGCCGGCTTCCCCGTGCTCACCGGCCTCTCCGCCAACTTCTGCCCCGACCACTACTTCATCACCAACATCGAGGACTGCGTCGCGTGGGGCGCGCGGCGGCGGCTCGACCTCCTCGTGAGCGAAAGCGCCGGACTGTGCAACCGCTGCGCCCCGCACCTCCGCGGCCACCTCGCCGTCTGCGTGCTCGACCTCCTCGCCGGCGTGGACACCCCGCGCAAGGTCGGCCCCATGCTCCGCACCGCCGACCTCGTCTTCGTCACCAAGGGCGACATCGTCAGCCAGGCCGAGCGCGAGGTATTCGCGTTTCGGATACGGCAGGTCAACGCCCGCGCCCGCATCCTCTTCGTCAACGGCATCACCGGCCAGGGTGCCTGGGAGGCCAGCCGGCTCTGGCGCGCCGCCCCGGACGGCGCGCCGGTCACGGGCGGGCGCCTGCGCTTCTCCGTGCCGGCGGCGGTCTGCTCCTATTGCCTCGGCGAAACGCGCCTCGGCGCCGATTTCCAAAACGGCACCCTGCGCAAAATCAAAATCCCCGACGCCCCCGCCCATGCCTGACCCGTCGGACAACACTCCCGCCGGCGGCGCCGCCACTCCCGCCACTCCCGCCGCCGCCGCCGCCGCCGACCTCCCGCTGGCCGGCCCGCGTTGCGCGGAATTTTTCGCGCTCAACCACCTGCCGCCGCCCGCCTCCCACCGCGCGCTGCGCTCGTGGTGGGAGGCGCAGCCTTGGGCGATCCGCGCGGAGGCCGGCTGGGACTACGACCGCCTGCGGGAGGCGCTCGCGGCGTTTCTCTCGGCCTCCGCGCACGCGGCCGCGGCGCCGGCGCTGGACACGCTTGAAATTCTGCCGGGCCGCGACAAATCCGGCGCCCCCGAACGGCACGCCCTTTGCCTGCGGCCCGGCGACATCGTGGCGCTGGTCGGCCCGACCGGGGCGGGCAAAAGCCGCCTGCTGGCCGACATCGAATGCCTCGCCCAGGGCGACACGCCGACCGGACGCGTGATCCGCATCAACGGCCGCGCGCCCGACCCGGAATCGCGCTTCTCCGGCGAGGGAAAAATCGTGGCGCAAATCACGCAGAACATGAATTTCATCATGGACCTCCCGGTCGCCGCCTTCCTCCGCCTGCACGCGGAAAGCCGCGCGCTACCGCCGCGCGAGACCGGGGCCGCGGTCCGCCGCGTGCTCGAATCCGCCGTCGGCATGGCCGGCGAACCTTTCGGACCGGAAACCGAGCTCACCCAGCTCAGCGGCGGACAGTCCCGCGCGCTCATGATCGCCGACGCCGCCTTTCTCAGCCCGAAGCCCGTGATCCTGATTGACGAAATCGAAAACGCCGGCGTGGACCGCACGCGCGCGCTGGAACTTTTCACCGGCCAGGGCAAAATCGTGCTCCTCTCCACCCACGACCCCCTGCTGGCCCTTTCCGGCACCAGCCGTCTGGTCATCCGCAACGGCGCGGTCGCGGACGTGATCCGGCCGACCGCGGACGAGCAGGACACGCGCCGCCGGCTCGCGCTTCTCGACCAAAACCTCTCCGCGCTCCGCGAACGCCTGCGCTCCGGCGGCCGGATAGGCAGGGATGCCGCCGCCTCGCTCCCGATGACAATGACGTCCTGATTTTTGAAAAGGCACGCCTTCTGCCCCCTTTTTGTTCACGATTTTCTCCACCATGAAACTAAGCGCCCGCAACATCCTCTCTGGGAAAATAACCGCCGTCAAAAAAGGCCCCGTCAGCAGCCTCGTCACCATCGAAATCGCCCCCGGCGTGAGCATTTCGGCCAGCGTGACCACCAGTGCCGCCACCGAGCTGAAGTTGAAAAAGGGCATGACCGCCTCCGCCGTCATCAAGGCCTCCTCGGTCATGGTCGGCGTGGAGTGATTTTCGGCCGCTCCCTCCCCGGCGCCGCCGGCAGGGCCGGCCGGGAATGGGTTTCCGCCCATGCCCGCCAAACGCGATGTCGTTTTTTGCGGGACTTCCTTTATGGTGTGCTCATGAAAAATCGTGCTTTGCCGAATTTTCGCCGCTGATTCTATCCGCCAGCGGCACCGGTGTCGCCCTCTCCGGGGC
>JAITDF010000087.1 GCA_031282705.1 Opitutaceae bacterium
ATGGCGTTCTTCAGGGTGCCATAACTCCCATATCTCCCATTTCTCCCATTTCTCCCATTTCTCCCATTTCTCCCATTTCTCCCATTTCTCCCATTTCTCCCATATCTCCCATTTTCGCGAAACCACTGCGGCACGGACGGCACGGAGGCCGTCCTTCCAAGGGCACGGACGCCTTCGCGTAACATCAGCGAGCAAGAGAACGGGAACGATTCTTTTTGGGGGCGGAAACCTTTTGGTTGCGGAGGCGCGGCCCCCTGCCCTTCTGTTGGGGTTTCGTGGCGAAAAAACGCTTCAACGACCATCCCTTCCGCTATCACGAGGAAATCGTGCTGGACATCCACACGCTCACCAACCTCGGCGCGGGGCTCGGGCGCGTCGCGTTGCCGCCGCCCGCGCCGCCGCCCGCGCCGGTGGCCAGCGGCATCGGCGGCGATGGCGAAAAAGGGGGCGCGGACTTGGCAGGCATGCCGCTTCGCCCGGAACCAGTCCGCGACGACGCGGGCGGGAATGCCCGCGCTCCGTTGGACGCGGCGGCGGCGGCGGCACCGGACGGCGGCGGCACCGGCGGCATCGACGACGGCGGCGGCGGCGACGCCGGCCCGGCAAAGCCGGGCGGGTGGGTCGTGATGGTGGCGTTTGCGCTGCCGGGCGAACGCGTCCGCGCGCGCGTGTTTCGCAATCACAAAAACTACTCCGAGGCCGATCTCGTCGAGGTGCTCGCGCCGTCGCCGCGGCGCGTGGCGCCGCGCTGCGCGCTGTTCGGGCGGTGCGGCGGCTGCCAGTATCAGAATTTTGCATACGGGGCGCAGCTCGAATGGAAGCGCGCGCAGGTCGCGGAGCTGCTCCGGCACATGGCGGGCGCCGGGTTTCCCGTGCGGCCCGTCATCGGCTCGCCGCGCGAGTATGGCTACCGCTCGAAGATCACGCCGCATTTCGCGGCGGCAAGGCCGCCGGATGAAAAATGGAAAGAGAGGAATGAAAAATGCCCGCCGGCGGCGGCGGACGGCGCGGACGGCGGCGCGCCTTCGGCCTTTCCGATCGGTTTTCTCCGGCAGGGCACGCGCTTCGACCTGCTCGACGTGCCGCGCTGCGAGATCGCCACCGACGCCATCAACGCGCGCCTCGCCGCGGTGCGCGCCGGCATCCGCGCGCGGGCGGCGGCGGGCGAATTCACCCGCGGCGCGACCCTGCTGCTGCGCGACGCGGACGGCGTGGTGACGACGGAGCCCGGCCGCGTCGTCACCGAGACGGCGGGCGGCGTGCGGCTGCGGTTTCTCGCGCGCGATTTTTTCCAGAACAACCCCTTCATCCTGCCGGCGTTCGCCGGGCACGTCCGCGACCGGGCGGCGGCCTCGGGCGCGCGGTTTTTGGTGGACGCGTATTGCGGCAGCGGCCTGTTCGCGCTCACGGCGGCGGCGGCGTTTGAGCGCGTGGCGGGCGTCGAAATCAGCGAGAGCGCCGTCGCGTTTGCGCGGGAAAACGCCGCGGCCAACGGCATCGGCAACGCGATGTTTCAGGCCGGCGACGCGGCGGCGATTTTCGCGGGGCTGGAGTTTCCGCCCGACGCGACGGTCGTGGTCATCGACCCGCCGCGCAAGGGTTGCGACGAAAATTTCCTCGGCCAGCTCTTCGCCTTCGGCCCGCGCGCGGTCGTGTATGTGAGCTGCGACCCGGCGACGCAGATGCGCGACCTGCGGCATTTTTTCGCGCGCGGCTACGAACTGGCGGAGGTGCAGCCGTTCGACCTGTTCCCGCAAACGCGGCATCTGGAGTGCGTGGTGACGCTGCGCAAGGCGGCGCGGGTGAACGGGTGATGTTGCGTTTCAATCGTTCTCTTTCCCGTTCTCGTTCTCGTTCTCGAAACGCCGCGCAACATCAGACCAGAACCAAAAAGAAGAGAGAACGGGAACGAGCAAGAGAACGGGAACGAGCAACTGATGGGACGCAGTCGGCAGATTTTGGCAGGGCGGTCTCGCCGGGACCGCCGTCGTTTGCCTCGTGGTGCTCGCGGCGGTCTCGGCGAGACCGCCCTACCAAAACTGGCCGCCGCGTCCCATCAGTTAGGAAGAAGTTTAAGTTTAAGTTGGCAGGCATCCGGCCTGCCGGTTTAAGTTCGGGTTGGTGTTTAAAATCCGCGCCCGCGCCGCCGCCTCTTCAACTTAAACTCAAACTTTCAACTTAAACCATATTTCCATGAAAACCATCGGCATCCTCAACGGCCCCAATCTCGACCGGCTCGGCAAACGCGAGCCCGAGATTTACGGCGCGACCACGCTGGCGCAACTGGAGGAGCGGCTGCGCGCGGAGTTCGGCGGCGCGGCGCGGCTGGAGTTTTTCCAGTCGAACCACGAGGGCGCGTTGATTGACCGGATCGCGGCGCTGGCGGACGCGAAGGCGGACGGCCTCGTCGTGAACTTCGGCGCGCTCACGCACACGAGCGTGGGCCTGCGCGACGCGCTGCTGGGCGCGCGCCTGCCGGCGGTGGAGGTGCACATCTCGAACATCTACAAGCGCGAGGAATTCCGCCACAAGTCGCTCACCGCGCCGGCGTGCGCCGGCATGGTGACCGGCCTGGGGCTGGAGGGCTATTTCGCGGCGCTGCGGTTTCTGCTGAAGCAGTGACGCCGGCGCCGGCGCCGCGCACGCGCGCTCACCGCTTCACGGCCAGCACGCGGCCGAGGCGGTCGGCGAGGGCGAGGACGGATTGCTCAAGCTCGTGCTGGTCGCGGTGCAGGTAGGCGTCGTGGCGGAGCAGGATCGCGACGGCGAGGCGCGGCGGGTTGACGAGCGGCTCGCGCACCACGGCGGCCACCGACACGTGATCGACGCTGGTCTCGCGGATGTTCCACGCAAAGCCGGCCGCGCGCGCCTGGCGGAGCTGCGCATAGAAACGCGCGGGCGAGAGGTTGGTGTGCGGCGTGGCCGCCTTGTCGCCCTCGCGCGGCGCGTAGCCGGGCCACGCGGACTCGGGCATCTGCGCGACGAGGATTTTGCCCGACGACGAGGTGTGGACGAGGCAGCTGATGCCGAGGCGCATGGTGTTGCCCTCGTCGCCGCCGGCGCACACCACGTAGGCGTTGCGCCCGCCGAGCATGTCGATATACACGCCGCTGACGCCGAGCGCGGCGGCGGCCTTGCGCAGTTCGGCGTCGAGGCTCATGTTGCGGCCGAAATGGGCGGCGACCTCGTGCACGAAGGCAAAGATGCCCGCGTCCACGCCGTAGCGGTGGTTGCGCGGGTTTTGCTGGAGAAAACCGATCTGGCAGAGGGTTTTCAGCAGGCGGTGCAGCGATGATTTCGGCATGCCGAGCCCGGCGGCGATTTGCGTGACGCCGAGCGCGTAGCCGCGCTGGAGCAGCAGGCGCACGACGGCGATGCCCTGGGTCAGCGGGGTCTTGGTTCGTTCTTGCCGGGGCGGGCTCATTTTGCGGGCAACAAAATCGGCGCAGGGCGCGCCGTGGCAATCCTTCTTTTCCGGGAGAATCCGGCGTCTGTTCCGCGGATGGAACCCGGTCGCGCGGCGCGCCCCGTCCCGGCTGGTTGTTTTCCCGCGGATGGCCTGAGCATGGCGCCCATGCAAGCGAAACTCTGCGATCTCACCACCTCCTGCCTGGTCGTCGGCGGCGGCCCCGCCGGCTATGGCGCGGCGCTGGCCGCCGGCAGGGCGGGGTGCAAGGTCCTCCTCGTCGAGCGCCACGGTTTCCTTGGCGGCATGGGCGCGACGGCAAACCTGAGCTGCTACCTGAACTACCGCGGCGGCGGCGGCGGCGGGGACGGCGGGGACGGCGGGGACTTGAGCGGGGCGGCTTATCGCGGGCTCATCGGGCGCCTGCGCGCGGCGGGGCTCTCCTACCACGTCGGCTACGCGCACGCGGACTACATCGACCCGGAGCTTGCCAAAACGCTCATGGAGGAAACGCTCCTGCGCGCGGGCGTGACGCTGCTTTATCATTGCCTGCTCGACCGCGTGACGCGCGCGGACGACGGCGCATGGCTGGCCGGGTTTGCGGCGAAAAACGCCCGCATCCGCGTGCGCGCCGATTATGTGATCGACGCCACCGGCGACGCCGACGCGTGCGCCGCCGCCGGCGCGCAGACCACGCACGGGCGCGCCGGCGACGGCCTCGCCCAGCCGATGTCGATGGTCGTGCAACTGGCGGGATTCGACCCGCGCGCGTGGGCCGCCGCCGGCCTGCCCGTCGAGGCCGGGCGCTACGCGGTCAAGTGCGACAGCTTCGACGCGGAAGTCTCCCGCGCGCGCGCCGCCGGCGAGTGGAGCATCCCGCGCGAAAACATCGCCATGCTCTGGGCCGCGCCCGGCGACCCGACGCGCGTCACCATCAACGGCACGCGCATCAACGGCCTGAGCGCGTGCGACCCGCTCGATGTCACGCGCGCCGAGATCGAGGGCCGGCGCCAGGCGGGCGAGCTGGCGCGCTTTTTCCGCCGGCGCATCCCCGGCTTCGCCGGCGCGCACCTCGCGCAGACCGGCCCGCAAATCGGCGTGCGCGAGAGCCGCCGCATCGCCGGGCGCGCCGTGCTCGCCGGGGACGATGTGCGCGCGGGCCGCGTCCCCGGCGACACCGTCGCGCGCTGCGCCTATCCGATCGACGTGCACAGCCCGGACGGCGCGGCGACGCAGTTCGAGTCGATGTCCGCCGGCCATGTTTACGGCATCCCGTGGGGCTGCCTGCTTCCCGCCGGCCTGGAAAACATCGCCGCCGCCGGCCGCTGCATCAGCGCCACGCACGAGGCGGCGGGGAGTTTCCGCGTGATGCCGACGTGCATGGGCCTCGGCGAGGCCGCCGGCACGGGCGTGGCGCTGGCCGCGCAGTCCGGCGCGCCGCTCTCAAGCGTATCCGCCGGCTCGATACGCGCGGCGATGGACGAACAGCT
>JAITDF010000123.1 GCA_031282705.1 Opitutaceae bacterium
CGAAGTTCGCCTTGGTCAGCGGGAGCTGGCCGGCGGACTCGTTAAGCGCGACGTAGCTGAGGGCGGCGGTCTCGAGGTTTTTGAAGTTCGAGAGCGTGGCCACGATACGGGCGCGGTTGATGGCGGAGAGCACGCCGACCGAGATCACGGAGATCAGGATCGCGATGATGGCGAGCACGCCGAGCATTTCAACAAGGGTGAAACCCTTGCGTGATTTGATGTTATGTTTCATGTTGTCTGTTTGTTTTTTGTTGTTGTTTCCGGAGTTTCAGAGTCGCCTTCCGGCGCCTCCGTCTGCGCGATCACCTCGTCCACCGAAGTCTGCCCCTGCCCCGCCTTGATGAAGCCATCCTGGCGGAGCGTGCGGAAAATCGAGCTTCCGGTCTGCTCGGTTTCGTTTGCGCAAAGTTTTCTCGCGAGCGCCTCGCACTCGCGCAAGGCGTCCTTGCCCAGCTGCACGATGATGTCGGCGAAGGGCTCCACCGGGCGGCATTCGTAAAGGCCCACGCGGCCTTTGTAGCCGGTGCCGCCGCACAGGGCGCAGCCTCCAAGGCAGGGACGGCAAAGGGTCTGCCCCGGCTCCAGGGTGATGCCGTGGATGCGGGCGATCTCGGCGCTCTGCGGGTGCGGTTCCTTGCACGCGCAGAGGCGGCGGATGAGGCGCTGGGAGACAAAGAGGTTCACCGCGCCGATGATGATGCTCGGCTCCACGCCCATGTCGATGAGGCGGGTGATGCCGCCGAGGGCGGTGTTGGCGTGCAGGGTGGAGAAGCCGGTGTGGCCGGTGAGCGCGGCGCGCATGGAAAGCTCGGCGGTCTCGCCGTCGCGCGTCTCGCCCACGAGGATGTAGTCGGGGTCCTGCCGCAGGAGGGCGCGCAGGCCCATGGCAAAGGTGAGCTGCTCGGTGACCTCGGTCTGGCGGATGTTGCGGAACTCGTATTCGATCGGGTCCTCCAGCGTCATCATGGTGTAGTTGGAGACGTCGAGGGTGTTGATGATGGAGTAGAGCGAGGTGGTCTTGCCGGAGCCTGTGGGGCCGACGAAGTAGGTGAAGCCGAAGGGGGCGTTGGCGGCCTTGAGGATTTCGGCCTTGGTGTCGTCGAGCATGCCGAGTTTGTCGAGCGGCACGATGCCCTTCGACTGGTCGAGGATTCGGATGACGATGCTCTCGCCGTAAAGGGTGGGCAGCGAGTTGAAGCGCATGTTCACCTTGCGCCCGGCGACGACCAGCTTCGCGCGCCCGTCCTGCGGGACGTGGCGGATGGCGATGTCGAGGCCGCCCTTCATCTTCACGCGGGCAAAGATGGACTCGCGCACGGCGCTGTCGATGACCTTGTAGGGGTGCATCACGCCGTCGATGCGGAACTTGATTTGCGAGAGCGCCTCCTCGGGCACGAGGTGGATGTCCGACACGCCCATGTTGACGGCGTCGGCCACCAGCAGGTCGAAGAAGCGCCCCGGGTCGGAGACGTCGGCGCGGGAGGCATACATCTCGTCGATGCGGGCGAGCACCTCGGCCTCGGGCACGATGAGATACTCGATCTCGGTGACGCCGAAGCGGCGGAAGGCGCCGGAGATCTCGGAGAAGCCGGGGATGGCGGGGTCGGCGACGGCGACGCTCACCTTCGGGCCGGCCCGGCGCAGGGGGATCGCGCGGAGGCGGCGCGCCACCGAGGCAGGCAGGAGGCGCACCGCGTCGAGGGGGATGCGCACGCCCATGAGCGACGCGCACTGGAGCCCGTGGTGCTCGGCGATCATCTTGGCCACGGCGGTGGCGGGCATGATGCCCAGCTCCACCAGCACGCCGCCGTAACTCTGGCGGCGGCCCTGCTGGTTGAAATAATCCGTGGCGATCTTGATGCTCGACGCGCCGATGCCGTTTTCCTTCATGACGCGCGGCATCCAGACAAAGTCATGCTCCCGGTCCCGTCCGGCCGGCTGGTCCGGCTGCTGCGCCTGCGCCTTGGACGCCTGCTGCGACGCCTGCACCCTGGCCTGCCCGACGGGCAGGGGCGGACGCGTCCGCGAGGACTTCGCGGGAGCGGCGGCTGAAGGTGTGGCGGTGGCTGACATGGAGGGAAAGGGAGCGGAGGCGGGAGTGAAAATCAGTCCAGCAAGGGAATGGCCTCGACGGTGCTCCCGGCGGAGGAGACCGATGTCGAGCGCGGGAGGGCGGGGGCGACGGCGCCAGCGTGGGCGCGGACTCCGCGGCTGAGCGAGGCGGCGGCCCGCTGGTCGGCCGCCGACAGGCTGGCGCCGGGCTGGAGGATGCGCGGCGTGAGCATGATGACGAGTTCGCTCTTGGCCTTGTATTTGGCCTCGGTGCGGAAGAGGCGGCCGAGGAAGGGGATTTTGCCGAGGCCGGGGACGGAGCGCGTGGTGTTGGCGTCCTGCTCGGTGATGAGGCCGCCGATGATGGCGGTCTCGCCGGAGCGGAGGCGGATGATGGTGGAGGTCATCTTCACGAAGAGCGCGGGGGCCTTGGAATAATCATCCGGCGCGGTGATTTCCTTGTCGAGCCGGGTGATGGCCGGCGTGATGTCGAGCGTGATGTCGCCGTTGTCCGCGATGTGCGGGGTGATGGCCACGGTGGTGCCGATGGAGATGGTGGAGACGGTGTAGGTCTCGCTGCTCATATTGTTACCGTTTATCCCGCCGGACATCTGGGCGGTTGACTGGCGCTGGAAATAGGGCACGTCGTTGGTGTCCTTGATGTAGGCGGTCTGGTTGTTCAGCGTGACGAGGCGGGGCGAGGTGATGGCGTTGAGGTTGCCCTGCTGGGAGAGGGCCTGGATGAAGGCGTCGAGTTTTCCGATGCCGATCCTGCCGGTGAACGACTCGCCGTCGAACTGGAAGCCGCCGAGGACGCTGGTGGTGATGTTGGTGCTGGATTTTCCGCCCGGCACGGCGGCGGCGCCCGCGGTGGCGGCGGCGCCGAGCATGAGGTTGCCGACGGAGGAGGCGGCGAGCTCCCAGTCGATGCCGAGCTTGTCCTGGTCGTTGAGCTGCACCTCGATGATTTTGCCGACGATTTCCACCTGCTGGGCGATGCGGCCGTTGATGTTGTTCAGGAAGTTTGCGATATGCTCGTGGGTGTGGCGCGAGCCGGTGATCATGATGGTGCCGGCGAAGCGGTCGAACACGACGCGCTCGTCCGTGCCTTTCACCGCGTCGATCTCCTGCTGGATTTTGTCCCAAAACTGGTTCTCCGTGGTCATTTCGAGGGAGACGCTGGCGCTGTCTTCCCCGCCGCCGCCGGCACCGCCCCGGCCGCCGCCGCTGGTGCTGGTGCTGGTGCTGCCGCCGCCGCTGCCGCCGGCGGAGGCATCGAAGCCCGTCTGCCCCAGATTGATGCTGGACTTCGACGAGCCCTTGCGCTCCAGCGTCGGATACTCGATCTGGTAAATGAAGGTCTTGAAGCGGCGCACCATGATGTAGCCGCCGTCCTCGATGTCCCAGTAATAGCCCTCCTGCGCGCAAAGCGCGTCGAGGATGCCGCGGAGGGTGATGTTGTGGAATTCGACGTTCACCTCGCCCTCGACGGCTTTCTCGCACATGATGCTGATGCCGTTGGTGCGGCCGAGCGCCTGCAACACTTTCGCGAGCGGCTGGCTGTCCTGGCTGAAATAGGGCACATTGCGAATCAACGCCTCCTCAATCGGCTCCGGCTGCTGCTGCTGCTGCTGCTGCTGGGCGACGGCATGAAGAAGCGGACAAAGGGCCATCACGACTATGGCGGCGCAACGGCAGGCGCGCTGGTGGCGGAGTGATTTCATTTTGGTGCAAAATGGTTTGTTTTTCATCGGAGCCCTCCCGAGGTGGAGGGTCTGGTCGTGCTCCCCGGCGGGGGGCGCAGGCTCAGGCCGAGGCGCTTTCTGATGTCATCGGGTTTGTCGGAGGTCGTGATGGCGGTTTCTGGCGTGATCAGCTTTTTGCGCACATACTCGATCAGACATGTGTCGAAGTCAATCATGCCCATGTCTTTCTTGACAGCGATTTCATTTGCGATCTGGCCGGGCTTGTTTTCGCGGATCGCGCCGGCCACCGCGGGGCAGTTCAACAGCAGCTCAAACGCGGCCACGCGCCCGCCGCCCACCCGGGTGATAAGGCGCTGCCCGATCACCATCAACAGGGACGAGGCCACCATCGTGCGCACCTGGTCGCGCTCGTCGGAGGGAATGACATCGAGGATGCGGCTGATCGTGCTCGCCGCGGTGCGGGTGTGCAGCGTGCCGAACACCAAGTGCCCCGTCTCGGCGGCGGAGACCGCGGCCTTCACCGTCTCGGCATCGCGAAGCTCGCCGATGAGGATCACGTCGGGGTCCTCGCGCATCGCGTCCACCATGCCGGCGTTGAAACTCAGCACGTCGCGCCCCACCTCGCGCTGGCGGATGACGCTGCGCACGGACTTGTAACGGTATTCCACCGGGTGCTCCAGGGTGACGATGTGCAGGTCGCTGTTGTGGTTCAGCCAGTCGATCGCGGCGGCGAGCGTGGTCGATTTGCCGGACCCGGTGTAGCCCGTCACCAGAATCAATCCCGTGGGCCGCCCTTCCTTGATGACCCGCTGGAAGGCCGACGGCAGCATCACGTCATCCATCGTCGGTATGCGGCTGCGCATGAAACGGATCGCCAGCACGGGTTTCGCGCCGGCCTGGAAAAGATGGCAGCGCATGTCCTGCCCGGCGCAGTTCATCGCGAAGTCAGCCGCGATCGCGCGCTCCAGAAACGCCGTCCGCTGGGCGGGCTGGAGCCGGGCGAGCAGATTGTCGAAAAACACCTGGGTGGTCTTGGCATCGGGACACTTGACGATATCCCCGTCCACGCGCAGTGCGACGGCATCGTCCAGGCACAAATGGACGTCGGACGCGTGACGCCCGAGACCATATGCAACTGCTTGTTCCAATGTATCCATTTTCGATTATTGTAAATTCATTGCCCTTTCTGCCGGCCCGCGCAAGCTTTTTAATGTGAAATTTGTAAACGCCCGGAAGGTTTTCGATGCAATTTGTTAATATAAAATGCATTAAAAACGCATATGAATTATGATTTCATGCCAATTGCCTTGTGCATCCGGGCTCAATTTCGCGGGTTTGAAGCCCGTGCCGCGGTGGTGCGGGGGTGCCGGGGTGCCGGGATGGTGCCGCGGTGGTGCCGGGAAAATGGGAGATATGGGAGATATGGGAGATATGGGAGATATGGGAGGCATGGCGTTCTCCGGGGTGCCGATGGCGGCTTCGGCGAAACTCTCCTCTCTCCCATGCCTCCCATTTCTCCCATTTTCCCAAACCTCCCGCACCGCTCATTTCTCCCACGATTTTCTAAGGGCCGCCCCCCTGTTGCACCCCCTGTTACAAATTCCAGAAAAATTCCCTTCCCCCCGTTTCGCCAATCCCGCAACCTGACCCGGCACCTCTTCCCATGATCTCGTTCAAAAAACTCTTCGGCAGGGACCAGAAATTCTATGACCTGCTGGAAGCCAGCGCCGGGGAGGCCCTCACCAGCGCACGGCTCCTCGCCAGCTATCTCCAACGGCTCGGCTCCTACCGCAGCGCGGGCGACCTCGACGACTTCGCGCACAACCGCCGTCAGGACAAAAAAATCACCACCCGCATCACCGAGGAACTCTGCCGCACCTTCGTGACCCCCATCGAGCGCGAGGACATCGAGGCCCTCTCCCGCTCCCTTTACCATATCCCGAAAACCATCGAAAAACTCGTCTCCCGCCTCTCCATCTACCCCGGACGCCTCCCGCTCGAAGGGCTGATCCAGCAATCCGAATACCTCAACAAGGCCGCCGAGTGCGTCGTCGGCATGGTCAGGCAGCTCCGCCACGGCGCCGACATGGAAAAAATCGCCGGGGACAACAACCGCCTCCAGTTCCTTGAGGGCGAGGGCGACAAGCACCTGCTCGGCATGATCAAGGACCTCTACCAGGGCAACTACGACGCCAAGGAGACCGTCATCATGCAGGAATTTTTCGAGATGCTTGAAAAGTCCATCGACCGCTGCCGCGACGCCGGCAACGTCGTGCTCCAAATCGTGCTCAAGTATTCCTGAGCCGCCCCGCCGCCCGGAGCCTCCTCCACCCCCCCTTCCCTCCCCTCCCCCGCCGCCGCCCATGACACTCTTCCTGCTAGTGCTCCTCGCCGCGCTCGTCTTCGAGTTCATCAACGGCTTTCACGACACCGCCAACTCCATCGCCACCGTCGTCTCGACCAAGGTGCTCACGCCCCGCCAGGCCATCATCATGGCCGCCACGGTGGACCTCGCCGGCGCGCTCATCATGGGCACCAGCGTCGCCCGGACCATCGGCGGCGGGTTGGTGGACTTCAACGCCGTCACCATGCCGACGGTGCTCTGCGCCCTCTTCGCCGCGATTTTCTGGAACATCTTCACCTGGTGGCTCGGCCTGCCCTCCAGCTCCAGCCACGCCCTCATCGGCGGGCTTTGCGGCGCGGCGCTTGCCGTGACGCGCGGCAACTGGCACGTCCTGCACTGGTCGGTGCCCGATGCGGCGGGCGGTGCGCACTCCGGCCTCTGGCCCAAGGTCGTCGCGCCCATGTTCATCTCGCCCCTCGTCGGCTTCACCATCGCGGCGCTCATCATGTGGCTGCTTTACCTCGTCCTGCGCCGGGTCCGCCCGCGGTTCATCAACCTCATTTTTGGCAAGCTGCAAATCGTGAGCGCGGCGTGGATGGGCTTCAGCCACGGCTCCAACGACGCGCAAAAAGGCATGGGCATCATCACGCTCGCCCTCCTTGCCGCCACGAAGGGGGGGGCCTTCGACAACCTCCCCGAATGGCTTTCCTTCCTGCGGACCGGGAGCATGGAAGTCCACACCTGGGTCATCATCCTCTGCGGCGTCACCATGGCCTCCGGCACGGCGATGGGCGGCTGGCGCATCATCAAGACGATGGGCCACAAGATGGTGAAACTCCAGCCCATCCATGGTTTCGCCGCCGAGACCACCGCGGCCATCGTCATCCAGACCGCCTCGCACGTCGGCATCCCGCTTTCGACGACCCACGTCATCTCGACCTCAATCATGGGTGTGGGCTCCGTGAAGCGCTTCAGCGCGGTGAAATGGGGCCTCGTCGGCCGCATCGTGTGGGCGTGGGCGCTCACGCTGCCCATCACCGGCCTGCTTGGCTACTGCCTGATGCTCGTCGCCCGCCAGCTTTTCGGGGTGTGACGCCGCCCCTTCGGGGTTGCCCGGCGGCCTGATGAGGAGCCGGCCTCCGTGCCCGCCAAAGCCCCGCACAAAAAAGCCGCCCGGGAAAACGGGCGGCTTTTTGACGGCGCCATTCCTCGCGGCTCAGGCCACGCGCTCGACCACCAGCGGGGGCGGGGTCGGGCGCTTGGGCGCGAGGCGGTAGGCGTTCTTGAAATACTCCAGCGCCTGCTCCAGGCGCGCCTCGTCGTTGTAGTGGATCATCATGAGCGGCTCGCCCTGCTTCACCTGCGTGCCGACTTTCTTGATCTCGGACACGCCGACCGCGTAGTCGATACTGTCGTCGGCGCTGTTCTTGCCCGCGCCGAGCAGGTGCACGCCGTGGGCGACCATCGCGGCGTTGATGGTGTGCACGTAGCCGCGCTTGGGCGCCGGGAGCTTGCGGACATGGCTGGCCTGCGGAAACTTGTCCGGGTTGTCGATGAAGGCGGGGTCGCCGCCCTGCGCCTTGACCAGGTCCTTGAGTTTTTCGAGCGCGCTGCCGTCGGTGAGGTGGCGCTGGATGGTCTGCTTGGCGGAAAGCGTGGAGCCGGCGACGCCGGCCAGGCGCACGATTTCCATGCCGAGCTTGAGCACGAGGTCCTTGATGTCCTCGGGGCCTTTGCCCTTGAGCAGCTCGATGGCCTCCTTCACTTCGAGCGCGGTGCCGACGGTGTCGCCAAGCGGCTGGTTCATGTCGGTGACGAGCGCGACGCAGCGGCGTTTCATCGAGCGGCCGACGCGGGTCATGGACCGGGCGAGTTGCTTGGCCTGCTCAAGGTCCTTGATGAAGGAGCCGTTGCCCCACTTCACGTCGATGACGAGGCCCTCGGAGCCCTCGGCGAGTTTTTTGGAAAGGACGCTGCCGGTGATGAGCGGGAGGCTCGGGATGGTGCCGGTCTCCTTGCGCAGCGCGTGGAACTTGGCCTCGACGGGCGCGAGGTCGGGCGTCTGCGCGACGATGGCGCCGCCGACTTTGCCGAGCTGGGCCGCGAACTGGTCGTTGGTCAGGTTGCCCTTGAAGCCGGGGATGGAGGCGAGCTTGGTCAGGGTGTTGATGACGTAGTCGTGCTCGGCGCCGGCCATCATGGGCACGATCACCCCGCTGGCCATCGCGAGGGGCACGAGGACGAGGGAGGTTTTGTCGCCCACGCCGCCGGTGGAATATTTGTCGATCTTCGGTTTCGCGATGTGCGAAAGGTCGATGACTTCGCCCGAAAGCATCATTTCCTCGGTCAGTTCGGCGGTCTCCTGCGCCGACATGCCTTGGAAATAAATCGCCATGGCCAGGGCGGCGAGCTGGTGCCGGGGCATGTCCCCGTCCAGCGTGCTGTCGATGATGTAGCGTATTTCGTCTTGGTTGAACTCGCCGCCGTCGCGTTTCTTTTCAATGAGGAACTCGAAAGTCGGTTTGATGAATCTCCTGGGAGGAAGCGTGCGTTTTGTCATGTTGGTTGAGAGAAAAAGAAGCCTGCACCGTCCGGCGGGCAGGAGCGTAAGAGTCAGCCAGACTATAAAAAAATGTCGAGCCAAAATTCCCATTTCATGAATTTAATGCCAAATTCACCGGGGGACACCACCCCGGCGCCCTGTTATTTTCAATATTATCTCATTTTTAATAAACAAGTTATGACGATGTTGCGCGGAGGCGTCCATTTTCTTTCCCATTCCCCTTCTTCCTTCTTCTTTTCTCTTTCTCTTTCTCTTTCTCCCGGCCCACACCTGACGAAAGAAGAAAGAAGAAACTGATGTTACGCGGCTCTGACGTACCGCAGACTTCCAAGTCTGCTCCGAAGCTCATGCCTGATTGCGGGTTCGCGGCCAGGCGTGAGTTTTAAGCAGGTTTGGAAACCTGCGGTAC
>JAITDF010000137.1 GCA_031282705.1 Opitutaceae bacterium
AAATCGCTGAAGGACTATTTTCTGGGGGACCGCAACGTGCCGTGGTATGCGGCGACCTTTTCCGGGATCGCCACAATCGTCAGCGCGACCTCCTTTCTCGGCGGGCCGGGCATGGCGTTTTCGGGGAATCTGCAGTTCCTCCAATACCGCCTGGCGATGCCGGTGGTGCTGGGCGTCATCTGCGGCATCATCCTGCCGATGTTCTTCCGGTTGCAGGTTTATTCAATCTACGAATATCTTGAGCGGCGCTTTGACGCGCGGGTGCGGCTCGTGGCCAGCGTGTTGTTTCTCCTGCTCAAGTCGGGTTATCTGGCGATTTGCATGTATGCGCCCGCGCTGGTGCTGTCGCGGATGCTCGGGCTGCCGGCCAACTGGATTGTCATCGCCGTGGGCATGGTCACGGCGCTCTATACCATGGCGGGCGGCATCAAGGCGGTCATCTGGACGGACACGCTCCAGCTCGGCATTTTCATCGGCGCGATTCTTTTCGTGCTGGGTTTGGTTTGTTATAAAGTCGAGGGCGGCGCGGCCGCCGTCATAAACATCGCGGATGCGCATGGCCGCCTGGATTTCTTCAACTTTTCCTGGAGCCTGACGGAAGCCTACACCTTTCTCGGCGCGCTTTTTGGCGGGACGGTGTTCACGCTCAGCCAGTTTGGCGTGGACCAGGCCGAGGTGCAGCGTTATCTGACCACGGCCGGCATCCGGCAGTCGAACCTTGCGATGATCACGTCGATGGTCGCGGCGGCCGCGGTGGGCTTCGCGGTGTTTTTCATCGGCGCGGCGCTGTTTGCGTTTTATCAATCCAACCCCGGAAAGCTGGCCGGGGACGTGGGGCCGAATGATATTTTCCCGAAGTTCATAATCGAGGAGCTGCCGCACGGCATCAAGGGCGTGCTGGTGGCGGCGATTCTGGCGGCGGCGATGTCCACGATCAGCGCGGTGCTGAACTCGATGGCGACGGTGACGCTGTCCGACGTGTGGCCGCGCGTCACCACGCGCGAGCCCGGGGTGCGCGCCGGGCGCTGGTGCACGCTGGGCTTCGGCGCGCTGGCGACGGCGATGGCGTGTTTCGGGGACAGGTTTGGCAACATCCTGGAGGCTTCCATCCTGATCGGGAACCTGTTTGGCGGCAGCCTGGTGGGGACATTCCTGGCCGGGATGCTTTTCCGCCGGGTGACGGCGCGCGGCGCGTTTGCCGGTATGCTGTGCGGTTTCGGCTCGGCGGTCTGGCTGTGGCTCGGCACCGGCGTGGCGATGCTCTGGTATGGCTTTTTCTCGATGCTCGTGGTGTTCGCCACCGGCTACGCCGCCAGCCTGCTGGAGCCCGCCCCGGCGAAGGCGCGGCTGCGGGGGTTTGTCGTGGGGCTGCCCCGCGGGGATGAACAACCGGGGCCGCCACTGTTTCGATGATTTGTTTTTATCCCATGCGGCGACGCGGGGGCGCGGAGAAAAAATAATCGCGAAGGGCACGGGGAATGCGGGGATTGGAAAAATAAATTCCCGGAGCCCGGCCGGTCATAATTATGCATTTCATGGTTTTTCCGCCATGCGCGGGCGCCCGCGGCAAATATATATTTTCAACTTTTTCCTTGATTAAATTTCCGGGAGCTTTCCCTAATCTTCTCATTCCTCGCGGCTTTGCCGCCGCGCGGTTGATTTTTGAAACCATCCTCCCATTTTTATGAAACACCCCCTCCATTGTCATATCCATAACATGCTCCGCGCGGCGGCGCTGCCGGTGTTGTTTTTGACCGCGCCGGCTGCAACGGCGGCTTCGACCGCGCCGGCAACGGCGGAGCCGGCACCGGCCGGCCAGGAGGACTGGCCTACGGGCCGGATTGTCCCCCGCGTCGTGGAAACCCGCGCGGAGTTTCACACCACCGACGCCCTTCTCGGCGGCCTTTACGCCGCCGCCGAGACGACCGGCAGGGCGAATGAAAAGGTTTTCGCCGGGCGCCCGGTGCTCATCGAGGGCGGCGGCTACAACGCCATCTGGATCGAGACCCAGCCGATGGGCGGCGAGATGAACGCCAGGCGCAACATGACCACCGCGTTCAACAACACGCTGCTCTTCATCGAACAGCAACTGCCCAACGGGCGCTACCCCGGCCTCATCCGCCACAACGCCCGCGACCGGAAACTCCTGCCCGTCTATACGCACACGCAGGGCTTCTGCTTCCCGTTCCACGCGCTCAACCTTTGGTATTGGAACAAAAAACGCGACGGCGCCTACCTGCGCCTGCTTTATGATTCGCTGGAAAAATTCGACGCCTACCTCTGGCGTCATCGCGACTCCGACGGCGACGGCTGCCTCGAAACCTGGTCGGTCTGGGACACCGGCGAGGACAACTCCAGCCGCTTCGCCGGCACCAGGCTCAACATCGGCGGCTGGCCCGGCGAGACGCCGCCCGACGACCCCGTGTTCCCCGTTGAGAGCATGGACTTCATGGCCTACTCCTACGACGCCCGCGCCACGCTCGCCCGCCTCGCCGTGCTGCTCGGCGACGGCAGGGAAAACGAATGGCTCGCCAAGGCCGGCGACGTGCGCGACAGGCTCCGCGCCCGCCTCTGGGACGACACGCGCGGCGCCTGTTTCGACCGCGACCGCGACAACAAAACCATGCCCGCCCTCCTGCACAACAACCTCCGCGCGATGCACCACGGCGTGTTCACGCCGGAAATGGCCGGGCGTTTCGTGCGCGAACACCTGCTCAACCCGGAGGAGTTCTGGACGCCCTTTCCGCTGCCCTCCATCGCCATCAACGACCCCGTTTACCGCGCCGCCATCAACGACTGGGGCGGCGAGCCGATGGGGCTCACCTACCAGCGCGCCATCCGCGCCCTCGAAAACTACGGCTTCTACGCGGAGATGGTCCTCATCGGCGAAAAACTCCTCGCCGTCACTGCCCGCGACCACGTTTTCCCGCAGCAATGGGACCCGCGCACCGGCGCGCCCTCGCTCTACAAAAACCGCAAGGACTACGGCCCCACGCTTCTCGCCGTGCTCGAATACATCGCGCGCTTCCACGGCGTCACCGTCGAGTTCGACGAGCTGCACTGGGGCGCGCTCGGGCGCGAAGGCCATGCCACCGCCTGCACCCAGCACTGGGACGGCGGCGCCTATGCGATTGAAAGCAAGGATGGCGCCGCCATCGCGCGCATCAACGGCCGCGAGATTTTCCGGACCGCCTGCGGCGTGCGCGTTGACACCGGCTGGGACGGCGCGGTGCTGCGCGTCATCAACCTGCGCCCCGGCCCGGCGCGCGTCCGTTTTCAAGCCGGCGGGCGGGAGACGGTGCTCGAACTGAAGCGCAACGAAACCTTCGAGTTTCCCTCCGCGCAGGTGCCGCCAAAGAAAGCCGGGACAGGATGAAGCGGCGCCCCGCCCCGCCGGGCGGAGGCAAAAACCATCCGGGAGGGGCAATGCCCTTAGAAATACCGCCGGCGTATTATGGAGTGCGGTGACTTGTCACCGCTTTCGACAGGGCAATTCATTGCCCCGCCCCATCCGTCCCCAAAATTAGTAACATCACCAAGGACAGGTTAAAAACATCACCTTCGGTGAATGATCGAAAAATCTTGCCGGGAACTCCTCCTTGAGCCAGTCCCTGATCCAAAAACAACCTTTTCTCATCAAGACCAAATCCCATCCATTTCAGAGTCATGAATCATGACAAAAATTCCAGTTCCTCTTGGCGCATCATTCATGTTTAACCTGTCCCTTGTTAATCCCGGCGGGGGAGACGCCGGAGTCGGCGCCGGAGGCGTTTTTGAGGGTCGGGTTTCCGGCGTTCCTGGGGGTTTTCACGGCGCGGGGGGCGTATTGCGATTTCCTGAGGGGCGAGGGGCAGCAGGGCAAGGCGCTCGCCGAGGGGCAGGCGCCTTGGGAGGCGCTGGCCGAGGAGGTGGATAAGCTGGAGTTGCAGCGGGGGCGCGCGAGGAGGTGGAGGTTTATGAGGTAGCGAGTAGCGAGTAGCGAGTGGCGAGTAGCGAGTGGCGAGTGGCGAGTAGCGAGTAGCGAGTGGCGAGTAGTGTGTAGCGAGTAGCGAGTAGAAAACCTCGACTGCAATCGACTGAAATCGATTGCAGTCGATTGCAGTCGATAAAACAACCAATGGCACGATATATAACACAGTTTGAGCTTGATGATGTCCCGCTGACGGCGGGGGACACG
>JAITDF010000151.1 GCA_031282705.1 Opitutaceae bacterium
TCAAAGACTTGGGCGCCGCGGTAGCTTTGGGTGGAGGAGATGCCCATTTTGGACATGACCTTGACGATGCCTTTGGAGGCGGCCTTGACGTAGTTTTTGCAGGCGGTTTTGTGGCCGGTGTCGGGGAGGAGGTTTTGGTGGATGAGGTCGTCGATGGTTTCAAAGGCGAGGTAGGGGTTCACGGCGCTGATGCCGTAGCCGATGAGGAGGGCGAAGTGGTGGACCTGGCGGGCTTCGCCGGTTTCGATGATGAGGCTGGCCTGGGTGCGGAGGCCTTCGCGGATGAGGAAATGGTGGAGGCCGGCGACGGCAAGGAGGGCGGGGATGGGGGCGTTGTCTTTGTTGACGCCGCGGTCGCTGAGGATGAGGACGCTGGCCTCCTCCTGGGTGATGAGGCGGCGGGCCTGGTCGAAGAGGTCGTCCATGGCTTTGGCGAGACCTTTTTCGCCGCGGGCGACGCGGAAGAGGATGGGGAGGGTGGCGACTTTGAGGCCGGGGAGGGCCATGCGGCGGATTTTGGCGAGTTCGTTGTTGGTGAGGACGGGCCAGTCGAGTTCGACGCGGCGGCAGGCGGAGGGTTGGGGGTTGAGGAGGTTGCCTTCGGTGCCGAGGCGGGTTTCGGTGGAGGTGATGATTTCTTCGCGGATGGAGTCGATGGGGGGATTGGTGACTTGGGCGAAGAGTTGTTTGAAGTAGTCGTAGAGGAGGCGGGGTTTGTTGGAGAGGACGGCGAGGGGGGTGTCGTTGCCCATGGAGCCAATGCCCTCGACGGCGTCGCGGGCCATGGGGGTGAGGATGGCGCGTTCGTCCTCGTGGGTGTAGCCGAAGGCGAGCTGGCGTTGGCGGAGGGTGTCGGGGTTGGGTTCGGGGAGGCCGGGGGCGTCGGGGAGGTCGTTGAGGTGGACGAGGTGGCGGTCGATCCATTGCTGGTAGGGGTATTCGGCGGCGAGCTGGTCTTTTACTTGTTCGTCGTCGAGGATGCGGCCCTGGAGGGTGTCAACGAGGAACATGCGCCCGGGCTGGAGGCGGCCCTTGGTGAGGATGGAGGCGGGGGGGATGTGGTCGAGGACGCCAGCTTCGGAGGCAAGGATGACGAGGTCGTCCTTGGTGATGTAGTAGCGGGCGGGGCGGAGGCCGTTGCGGTCGAGGATGGTGCCGATGAGCCTGCCGTCGGTAAAGGCGATGGCGGCGGGGCCGTCCCAAGGTTCCATGAGGCAGGCGTGGTATTGGTAGAAGGCGCGGCGGGCGGGGTCCATGGTCTTGTGGTTGGACCAGGGTTCGGGGATCATCATCATGATGGCGTGGGGGAGGGAGCGGCCGGCGAGGTGGAGGAGTTCGAGGGTGTTGTCGAACATGGCGGAGTCGCTGCCGTTGGGGTTGATGATGGGGAGGATTTTTTTGATGTCGTCGCCGAAAAGGTCGCTGGAGAAGAGTGCCTGGCGGGCGTGCATCCAGTTGACGTTGCCGCGGAGGGTGTTGATTTCGCCGTTGTGGGCGATGTAGCGGTAGGGGTGGGCGCGGTCCCAAGAGGGGAAGGTGTTGGTGGAGAAGCGGGAGTGGACGAGGGCGATGGCGGTCTTGAAGTCGGGTTCGCGCAGGTCGAGGAAATACTCGTTGAGCTGGGTGGTGAGGAGCATGCCCTTGTAAACGAGGGTGCGCGAGGAGAGGCTGGGTTGATACCACATGTCGGCGCCGCCGAGGCCTTCGCTGACGACTTCGTGGGAGGCGCGTTTGCGGATGATGTAGAGTTTGCGTTCGAAGGCGTTTTCGTCGGCGAGCTTCGGGGAGCGGCCGATGAAAACCTGGCGGATGAAGGGTTCGCAGGCTTTGGCGGTGTCGCCGAGCATGGAGTTGTTGGTGGGGATGGTGCGCCAGCCGAGGAAGAGCTGGCCTTCGCTGCGGATGATTTGGGCGAGGTGGTTTTCGAGGCGGCGGCGTTGGGCGGGGTTGCGGGGGAGGAAGACGAGGCCGGTGCCGTAGTGGCCGCGTCCGGGGAGGGTGATGCTGACGGATTTGCAGACGCGCACGAGGTATTCGTGGGGGATTTGGAGGAGGATGCCGGCGCCGTCGCCGGTGTTGGTTTCGGCGCCGGTGGCGCCGCGGTGGTCGAGGCGGGCGAGGACTTCGAGGCCTTGTTCGACGATGCGGTGGGTGGGGCGGTTTTTGATGTCCACGACGAAGCCGACGCCGCAGGCATCGTGCTCGAACCAAGGGTCATAGAGACCTTGTTTGCCGGGGCGCAGGGCGGGGGCGGGGGCGGCGGCGTGGGTGGCGTGGGCGGCGGCGCGCGGGTTTGTGTGCTGGGTGGCGGTTTGGTCGGTCAACGCGGTCTTCACGGGAAAAATGGCGCGGGTGGCGGCTGGTTGGTCTGGTGGTGGTGATGTGCGGTGTCTGGCGGAATGAAAATGAAGTGCCGGCTACAGTGGGGCATAAACACGCCGCATGGGAAGCGTTTTAAGGGCGGGGGCCGATGTTTTTTGGGGCGGCGGAGCGGCGGGCCGCCGGGCGGCAGGCGGGCGGCAGGCGGGCGGCAGGCAGGCGGCGGGCGAACGGCGGGCGGGCACGGATGCGGGCGCGTGTGCGGCTTGGGAGATGCGGGTGCGCGATCTGTCGGTGCCTCCGAGCCACCGCTGCCCGCGCCTACGCCCGTGCCGCAGTCCGCGCCAGTGCCCGTGACGCAACCCGCGCCGCGGCGGAAATTTTGCCTAGCCGCGGGGCGGGGTCTGCCGTATCAACCGCCGCATGAAAGTCCTCGTGACCGGCGCTGCCGGATTCATAGGTTATCACGTCAGCCGCAGGCTTGCCGCCGGCGGGGGCGCCGGCGTGCTCGGCATCGACAATCTCAACGACTACTACTCCGTCGCCCTCAAGCGCGCCCGCCTCGCGCAACTCGCCGCGCACGGGGCCTTCCGTTTTGTGCAGGCCGACTTCAGCGATGCCGCCGCCTACGGGCGCATCCATGCGGATTTCCGGCCCGACTACGTCGTCCACCTCGGCGCGCAGGCCGGCGTGCGCCACAGCATCGAGCAGCCCGCCGCCTACGTGCAGAGCAACATCACCGGCTTCCTCAACGTCCTTGAGGCGGCCCGCGCCCATCCGCCGCGGCACTTGGTTTACGCCTCGTCGAGCAGCGTGTATGGCGCCGGCGCGCGCATCCCTTTTTCCGAGGATCAGGCGGCCGACCGTCCGCTGTCCTTTTACGGCGCGACCAAGCGCGCCGACGAGTTGATCGCGCACAGCTACGCGCACCTCCACGGCCTGTCGCTCACGGGGCTGCGTTTTTTCACCGTTTACGGCCCGTGGGGGCGGCCCGACATGGCCCCGGTCATTTTCGCCCAAGCCATCGCCGGGGGGAAACCGCTGCGCCTTTTCGACGCGGGCCGCCCGTTGCGCGATTTCACCTACATCGACGACATCGTGGACGGCGTGATAAAAGTGCTGTTCCACCACCCGTTCGCCGGAAAACCGGAGGCCGGCGGCGGCGCCACCGCCACCGCCGGCGCCGCAGCCGTCGTTGCCACCGCCGCCACCGCCCCTGCCGCCGCCGCGCCCAGCCGCATCTTCAACCTCGGACACAACCGCCCGGTGGAAATCCGCCGCTTCGTGCAAATGCTGGAAAAACTGCTCGGCAAAAAAGCCCGCGTCGAACTCCTCCCGCCGCGGCCCGGCGAGCTGCCCGCAACCTGTGCGAGCCTCGAACGCATCCGCGCCGCCGTCGGCTTCGAGCCGGCGACCCCGCTTGAGGACGGCCTCGCGCGCTTCGTGGAGTGGTTTAAGGCCTATTACGGGAAATAGTTGCGACGGAAAATAGTTGCGAACCCCGCAAACCCGCGCGGAACCGGGGCCGCCCGGCGGCCGCGCCGCTTCGTTTTCATGGCCCGCACCGCTTCCGCGCGGCATCAGTCTGCCCAACCGGTTCGTTGCCGGCACCCCAAACAGCCGGCGCGGAGACCGCCCCTAACCCGCATAGTTCACACCAAAAAATCTTGAGGCCGGCCGGAGTTCCATTAACTTGTTGTTATGAAGTCAAAAGCAAAGGAATCACCGTCCGGCCGGCCTCAAACACACTGTCGGCAAAAAACGTTTGAGTTTCAAGCCTGTGAGATGGCTGGAGCGCGGAAAGCCCTATGGACATGTTGCCCCGGGG
>JAITDF010000242.1 GCA_031282705.1 Opitutaceae bacterium
ACTGGCCGCCGCGTAACATCGGATAATAATTTTCTGGTGATCGTCAAAATTCAAGGGTGAATAAAGGATCACTTACATGATTTTCAGAGGTTCCCACTTGTATTTCGCGGACGCGCCGCGCGGCCTCAGCGCGAGCCGGCGGGCGGGCCGAGCACTTCGCGGAGGACGACGATGCGGCGGAGGGAGCCGGGGGCGCGCAACTCGCCGGCAATCGCGTCGCGGATGCGGTCGCGCGGGCGGTGGCCGGCCTTGTTGGGCGGGAGGGACGGCGAGGCGGTCGCGAAGGCCTTGGCGCGGCGGTCGGCGATTTTGTGCTGCTCCTCCAGTTCGCGCATTTGCTCGGCGAGTTTTTGCTGGCGTTCCGTCTCGGACCAGTCGAAGGCCGGCGCGGCGTCGCGTTTTGCCTTTTCCACTTTCGCCCGCGGCAGCGGCGGCGGCCGGGCCGGCGCGACGCGCGGGACGGGCGGCGCGGCGGGACGCAGGGGCGGCGGCGGGGGGGGCGGGGTTTCCTGCCGGCCGGTCATGCGTTCCTGGATTTTGCGGCGGATTTCCTCCTGGATGCGGCGGGTGCGTTCCGCCATTTCGTATTCCTCGTCGTCTTCGTCGAAGGGGTGCGCGGGCTCTTCATCCGCGCCGGGGCGCCGGGGTTGTTGGGCGTCGCGTCCGGCGGCGCGGCGCCGCTGCTCTTCGCGCGCCTTCCTTGCCTTGGCCTGGTTGGCCAGAAACGCCACGACGATGAAGATGGCCATGAAGATGAGCTGGGGATTGTCGATGAGCCATTTCATATTTGCGGGGGGAGCGGGAGGGTGGTTGTGATTATAAAGAGCCGATGTGGAACGGAGGGAAAATCCCAAATCCCAAAATCCCAAATCCCAAAAAAATCTCAAAACTCAAATTCCAAAAACTCAAAATATCGGGGACGGGCGCGGAGGCGTTTTTTGGATATTGTTTATTTGATATTTGGAATTTTTTTGGAATTTTAGAATTTGGGATTTGGGATTTGCGAGCGAAGCGAGCCGTTATTTTTTGTCGTCCGGCTTCGCGATGGAGGAGCGCATTTCGGTGTCGGACTGGATGTTTTGCATCTTGTAATAATCCATCACGCCGAGGCGTCCGTTGCGGAAGGCTTCGGCCATGGCGAGGGGCACCTCGGCCTCGGCGGCGACGACCTTGGCCTGCATTTCCTGCACGCGCGCCTTCATTTCCTGTTCGAGCGCGACGGCGGCGGCGCGGCGGATTTCGGCCTGCGCCTGGGCGATGGATTTGTTGGCCTCGGCCTGCGCTTCCTGGAGTTTGGCGCCGATGTTTTCGCCGATGTCCACGTCGGCGATGTCGATGGAGAGGATTTCAAAGGCGGTGCCGACGTCGAGGCCGCGGTTGAGGACGTTTTTGGAGATGGACTCGGGGGAGGCGAGCACGTCCTTGTAGGATTCGGCGGAGCCGATGGTGTTGACGATGCCTTCGCCGACGCGGGCGATGATGGTGTCCTCCTTGGCGCCGCCGACGAAGCGGTCGAGGTTGGTGCGCACGGTGACGCGGGCGCGGACTTTCACCTGGATGCCGTCCTTGGCCACGGCGTCGATGGTGGCGCGGCCGCCCTGGTCGGGGTTGGGGCAGTCGATGACTTTGGGGTCAACGGAGGTGCGCACGGCTTCGACGACGGATTTGCCCGAGCCTTTGGTGGCGAGGTCGATGGCGCAGGCGCGCTGCCAGTCGAGCGTGATGCCGGCTTTTTGCGCGGCGATGAGCGCCTGCACGGTCGGGACGACGTTGCCGCCGGCGAGGTAGTGCGCCTCGATGTCTTTCACCGAGATGATGATGTCGGCTTTGCGCGCGGTGATGCGCGCGTCCACGATGAGCGCGTAGGGCACGCGGCGCAGGCGCATGGCGACGAGGTCGCTGAAGAGGCGGACAGGCGCCTCGGCGAGCAGCGCGCGGAGCCATACCGAGAAGAAGGAGATGACAATCCCGGCGAGGATGAACAGAATCAGCAGGCCGACGGCGCCGATGACGAGCATTAGGTTTGAGGACATGGGTGGTGGTGGGTTGGTGGGTTATGGATTATGGGTTGGTGGTGGGAGGAGAGGGAGGCGGGAAGGATGGGAAAGATGGGAGAAATGGGAGAGATGCGATTCAGGGGATGGCCTCCGGGTGGGAGAGCGGAAGGGTTTGTGGTCAGGTTTTGTGGTCAGGTTTTGGTTACTTTCAGGGTGAAATTGTCGAGTCCGGTCACGCGCAGGACCGCGCCTTTGGGGGCGAGTCCGTCAATGCAATGAGCCTCATAACGTTTCCCGTCAACCATCACGTATCCGGTCGGCGCCAGAATGGTGACGGCTTGGGCCGGTTTTCCGATCACGCTGGCGGCCTCGGCGGGCGGCGGCTGGCTGGTGCTGGAAATGGCGGCGTCGAGGAACATGCGTTTGCCGAGCCGCGTCCGCGGCAGGAGGACGAGTTCGATCCAGAAGGTGAGGCCGGCCAGGGCGAGGGCGACCACGAATGCGATGAGCGCGCCCTGGCCGCCGTGGAGGTGCCAGGCGTAGCCGCAGCCGGCGAGCATCACCACGCCGCCGATGGCGCCGAGGACGCCGCCGGGGGTGATGACCTCGAAGAACAGCAGCACGATGCCGACGAGAAAAAGGGTCACGATGACGCTCATGCCATGTCCTCCGGGCCGGGCGCGCCGGGATTTTTGTTTTGCGTTTCGCCGGGCGTGCCGCCGGAAACGGCGACGGCGGCGACGCCAATGCCACCGGTGCCGGCACCGCCCGTGCCACCAGTGCCGGCGGCGTCGCCGCCGCCATCGCCGGGCACGGGCTCGACTTCGATGCCGAAATCGGTGCGCCGGGTCACAATCACGGGGGCTCCGCGCCCGACCATGCCGACGGAGACGCGGGCTTCGTAGCGCCGCCCGTCGATTTCAATCTGGCCGAAAGGGCGCAGCGGCGTGGTCACGAGCGCGCGGCGGCCGACGATGCCCTCGATGTGCGCGGCCTGCTCCGCCGACACGCCCGCGATTTGCGCGGCGGCGCCGATCGAGGAGGACAGCACGAGTTTGTCCCAGAACCAGCCGCGCGGGATGAATTTCACCAGGGCCACGGCGAACAGCGCCGTGAGCAGCAGGCCGAGCGCGAGGTTCATGAGCGGCGCGACCAGCACGGCGGACGACCAGGTGACGGAGATGGGTTCGTTGGGCCACAGGTCGGCCATCGCCCACACCAGCGAGACGAGCATCAGCAGGAGGCCGGCGAGCGCGGGGAGAATCAGCCCCGGGAAAAAAATCAGCTCGGCGAGGGCCAGCACAAATCCGAGCGCGAAAACCAGCATCGGCTCATGCCCGGAGAGTCCGGCCACGTAACTGCTGAGAAAGACGATGGCGAGCAGCACGATGCCGGCGACGCCGAACATGCCGAAGCCGGGGGTCTTGAACTCGATGAACAGGGCCAGCATGCCGAGGCTGAGCAGGAGGGGCTTGATGAGGTTGAGCCACTGCGCGAGGTGTTCCGACCAGGTGACTTCGAGGCGCCCGGACTCGAAATTGGCCTCGCCGAATTTCCGGGTGAGCAGGTCGTCCACGTCGTCCGCCACGCCGGCGGCGAGGAGGGCTTTCGGCGGGTTGCCGTAGGCGGCCATCGCCTCGGTGGCGGTGAGCGCGAGGAGTTCGCCTTTGGGTTTCAGAACCTGGCCGTCGATTTTGAGTTCGTAGTCCTTGTCAATCATCGCCGAGAGCACCTGCCCGCGGTAGGGGTGCGCCTCGGTGACGGCGCGGATTTTTGCCCGCAGGAAGGCGTTTATTTTCAGGCGCATCGTCTCGGGGATGTCCTGCCCGTCGCCGGAGACGGCGGCGGCGGCGCCGATGACGCCTTTCGGGGCGAACCAGATTTCGTCCGTGGCGGCGGCGATGAACGCGCCCGCCGAGATGGCTTCCGTGTTGATGTAGGTGATGGTGTGGCCGGAGAACTTGTCGAGCGCCTGCATCATTTCGAGCGCCGTCCCCGCCGCGCCGCCCGGCGTCTCCATGTCGAGCACGACCACGTTGATCTTTTTTTCCTCGGCCTCCTTCAATCCGCGCCGGAGCACGTAAAGCACGGGCGAGTCGATGACCTCGCGCACCTCGATCACCAGCACGCGCGCCTTGCCGTCGGTGACGATGCGGGTGGCGGCGGCAGCCGGCGCGTTGGCGTTGGCTGCTGCTGCGTCGGCTGCTGCTGCGGCGGCGTCGGCGACCGGCGCGTCCTCGGCCGGCGCCGTGGGCGGCGGGGCGGCGGCGGGCGCGGGGGTTTTTTCGTCGCGCGGGGTCTGGTCGGTCAGCGCCATGCACGCAATGGCGAGGGCAACCCACAAGAACAGATGTTTTGCAAGGAGTCGAAACATGAACGTTGCGGGGATAATGATGGCTCAGCGACGCTACGCAAGGCTGGGGTTGTCCGCGCGGGCAATTTTGCGCGGCCCCCCTCCGTGTTTTTCCACAAACACCGTCTCCGTTCCCGTTTTTCACTTCCGTCTTTTTCCCCGTCTTATTCCAGCTTGCAACCGGGGCGGCGGCGGCGACGGGCGACGGGCGGCGGGCGGCGCCATTCCGGTTGCAAGCTGGAATGGCCCGGTTTCGGCATAAAAGTGTCCTCTCAAACAGAAGAGGGAACGAGAATGAGAAACTGATGTTACGCGGAAGCGGAGACTGTGCTTGATCTTTTCAGCCCCGGAGGGGCGTCAGCCTTTAGCCGTGGGTGACGAGCGCAGCGAGGAACCCACGGAATCCATCAAGAAAAAAACGAGC
>JAITDF010000259.1 GCA_031282705.1 Opitutaceae bacterium
TACCTCCCATACCTCCCATATCTCCCATACCTCCCATCGCCGCCACCACCACCACACCCACCGCCGCCGCGCCTGCACCCGCCTCCTCCTCCTCCGCCGCCGCCGCCGCCGCGCCCGCCGCCGCCGCGGCCCGCGCCGGGCGCATCCTCGCGCACTTCGGGGCGCCCGGCACCGTCATCAGCAGTCCGTTTTCGATGCCCGTGGTCATCCGCGCGCTCCTGCGCCACCGCCGCGCCGGGCTTGCGTGGCGGCTCGTCCGCGAACGCTACCAGCCCATCCTCGACGCCGGCCTCGGCACCACCTGGGAGTATTGGAAAGTCTTCCACCCCGGGAAACCCGGCGGACGCGTCCACGCGCACAGCGCCTCGCACGCCTGGGGCGCGGGGCCGCTGCTCCTGTTTTTTGAAGGTTTCGCCGGCGTGCGCGCCCTCGCGCCGGCCTTCGCGCGCTTTGAAATCGCCCCGCAGCTCCCCGCCGGCCTGGACGACCTTGCCTTCACCGTGCCCACGCCAAACGGCAAAATCGAAGGCCGCCACCGCCGCGCCGGAAACGAAATCCGCGCCGGGTTCACCGTCCCGCCCGGCGCCACCGCCATCGTCGCCGGCCGCGAGTATCGGGAAGGCCGCCACACCGCGACCCTCGCCCCGTGAGCATGGGTCTGGTTGCGGACATCCGGCCCGGAAGCAGGTTCGGTTCCGAGCAAAGCGAGAAGCTCGACAACCTGCGGTACGTCACGCTGCCGCGCTATTGGCCAGTCGTAACGCCTGCTGTCGTACCGCAGACTTCCAAGTCTGCTTCAACGCTCACGATTGGCCACATGCTTGTTTTCTGGGCAGGCATGGTGCTGGTTGCGGGCTTTCAGCCCGGAAGCAGGTTTGGAAACCTGCGGTACAACTTGGCGCTCCCGCGCCGGCGGTCTGACGTACCGCAGACTTCCAAGTCTGCTTCAACGCTCACGATTGGCCGCGGGCTTGTTTTCCGGGCAGGCATGGGTCTGGTTGCGGGCCTTCGGCCCGGAAGCAGGTTTGGAAACCTGCGGTACGTCGGCGCTCCCGCGCCGGCCGCCGGCCGCTACGCGCCGCCAGCCGCCGCGCCGCCGGCGCCGCGCGCCGCGCGCTCCTGCTTGCGCCGGTCCAGCGCGCCCAGCACCCGCTTGCGCAAACGCAGATGGTGCGGCGTCACCTCCACGTATTCATCCGCCGCGACATACTCGATCGCCCGCTCCAACGACAGCCGCACCGGCGGCGTGAGCTGGATGCCCTTGCCCTCCCCCTGCGAACGGAAATTCGTGAGCTGCTTGGCCCGCGTCGCGTTCACCGGGATGTCCTCCTGCCGCGGGTTCTCCCCCACGATCAGCCCCTCGTAAACCTCCTCGCCCGGCCCCACGAAAAGCCGCCCCCGCTCCTGGATCGAATCCAGCGCGTAAGCCGTCGTCACCCCCGCCTCCGTCGCCACCAGCGTCCCCGTGAGCCGCGTCGTCAGCTCCCCCGCCCACGGCCCGTATTCCTTGAACAAATGGCTCATCACCCCGTGCCCGCTGGTCGCGTTGACCAGGTCGATCTCCAGCCCGATGAGCCCCCGCGTCGTGATCACCGCCTCGATCAACGTCGTCGCATTGTGCTTCTCCATGTTGGTGATCCGCCCCTTGCGGTTGGCCAGGTTCTGCATGATCGCGCCCACGCAATCATCCGGCGCCTCGACCCACAACGTCTCCCAAGGCTCCAGCCGCCGCCCCTCCTCGTGCCGCTCGATCACCGTCGGGCGCGACACCAGCACCTCGTAACCCTCGCGCCGCATCGTCTCCACCAGCACCGCGATCTGCATCGCCCCGCGCGCCCTGATGTTGAAAACCCCCGCCGTCTCCGTCTCCCCCACGGAAATGGAGATGTTGGTCTTCGCCTCCTTGAAAATGCGGTCGCGGATCTGCCGCGAAGTCACCAGCCGCCCGTCGCACCCCGCCAGCGGCCCGTCGTTCACCGCCAGCTGCATCTCCAGCGTCGGCGGGTCGATCTCCGTGAACGGCAGCCGGTGCGCGTCCTCCCCGGCGGCGAGCGTGTCGCCGATGTCCACATCCTCGAACCCCGAAAGCCCCACGATGTCCCCCGCCACGCCGGTGACGGCGTCCTCGGTGCCGAGCCCGGCGTATTCAAAAATCCTGGTAATCTTCGCCCGCGCACGCGCCTCCGAGTGATGCCGCAGCACCCAGATGCTGTCGCCGAGGTTGACCTTGCCCGCGAGGATTTTGCCGACGGCGATGCGCCCGACGTAATCGCTCCAGTCGATGTTGGACACGAGCATGTGGAAAGGCTGGTTGGGCCGGGCAAAAGGCGGCGGGATGTGTTCGAGGATGACATCGAAGAGCGGGGTCATGTCCTTGTTTTCGTCGGTGAGCTTGCGCTTCATGTAGCCATCGCGGCCGGAGCCGTAAACGACGGGCGCGTCGAACTGCTCCTCGTTGGCGTTGAGTTCGAGGAGCAGTTCGAGCACCTGGTCATACATCTTTTGCGGGTTCGCGTTTTCGCGGTCGATCTTGTTGATGACGATGATGACTTTCAGCCCGTGCTGGAGCGCCTTGCGCAGCACGAAACGCGTCTGCGCCTGCGGCCCTTCGTAGGCATCGACGAGCAGGAGCACCCCGTCCACCATGCGGAGCGCGCGCTCGACCTCGCCGCCGAAATCGGCGTGCCCCGGCGTGTCCACGATGTTGATGATCTTGTCGCGCCAGCGCACGGCGGTGTTTTTCGCCTTGATGGTGATGCCCTTTTCGCGTTCGAGGTCCATGTTGTCCAGCGCGCGCTCCGCGACCTGCTGGTTGGCGCGGTAAACCCCTCCGGCCTGGAGCAGTTTGTCCACGAGCGTGGTTTTCCCATGGTCAACATGGGCGATGATGGCGATATTGCGGATGTTCTGGTTCATGGTGGACGGCGGGCAGCGAGTAGTGGGCAGCAGGCGGCGGGTGGCGAGTAGAAAAAACCACGCAACCGGAAAGACCTATGGGCATGTTGACCCGGGTCAACAT
>JAITDF010000284.1 GCA_031282705.1 Opitutaceae bacterium
CCATGCACACGCTCCACCTCACGCCCTCCGACGTCCTCTTTTTCAGCGACGGACGCCCCATGAGCGGCTCCCTTGCCGGGCACACCGCCGCCTGGCCCGCGCCCCACGTCTTCAACGCCGCCCTCCACGCCGCCTTCCACCGCGCCGGCCTCGGCGGCCAGGCCCACTTGCACCGCGCCGCCCGCAGCGGAAAAATCATCTCCGAAGACCGCGAAAAAGACGGGCGACTCTTCGGCTCCCTCCTCACCGCCGGCCCCTTTCCCGTCTCGCCCGCCGGCGCGTGGTATTTCCCCACCCCCGCC
Source organism: Opitutaceae bacterium (assembly GCA_031282705.1). GTDB lineage: Bacteria > Verrucomicrobiota > Verrucomicrobiia > Opitutales > Opitutaceae > Termitidicoccus. The sequence continues at coordinate 303 of JAITDF010000284.1, forward strand.
GACCTTGTCCTTGCGGACGACAGGGACGGCCCGAAAAAACAACCCGCCATCCTGGGTTTCGCGCCCGCCGCCCTCGGCGCGCCCGCCGGCGGCTCCCTTCCCCCGCCGCTCACTCACGGCGTCGCCGCCCTCACCCCGCCCTCCAAGGACGGAAAGCCCCCCGCGTGGCTCCGCGACGACCAATGGGATGGATACCTTGAAAAAAACTCCGTCCCGATCCCCGACGAAAACACAAAAGACCGCGGCAAACCCCTCCTCGCCGACAACGACATCGCCGACATCGAGCACCAAATCGGCATCGGCATCGACCCCGGCACGCAAACGCAGGACGGCGCGCATTTTTACTCCGCCCATTACCTCCGCCTCCGCCCCGGCTGGAAACTCGGCGTCCACACCAAGGCCGACGACAAAGGCGCCGGCGGCAAAGCTGACGGCACCGGACATGTTGACCTTCTCGAAAAACTCTTCCCCGCCAACAACCACATCATCATCGGCGGCCAGCAACGCCTCTGCGCCGTGGAGGATGTTTCACCGAAAAAACCCGGCGGCGCGTCCGCCCCGTCCGCCCCGCCCGCGACCGAAGCCCCCCGCCATCTTCTCCCCCGCGGCTTCACCGAAGCGCACCAATTTCAACGCGGACCCGACGGCAAATACCGCCTCAAATGGATTCTCCTCGCCCCGGCAATATTCCCCGGCATCGCCGCCGACCCGCAAAAAAACATCCGCGCCCACCCCGGCGGCTGGCTCCCCAACTGGATTGACGCCGAAAGCGGCGGCGTCCTCCTGAAAACCGGCGGCACCGAACGCCTCCCCGGCGAATCCCGCGACCGCTGGCGCAAACGCGTCCGCCGGTTGCCCGCCATCCCCGCCCGCCTCGTCGCCGCCCTTGTCGGCAAACCCGTCGCCGTCACCGGCTGGGCGCTGGGCGGAGACGCCGGCGGCGAACGCGCCCCCGCCGCCGGCGCCACCCGCGCCCCCGCCGCCGCCAGCGTCGCCGGTGCGAAACCCGTCCAATTCGCCGTCCCCGCCGGCAGCATCTATTATTTCATCTGCGACACCCCCGATGCCGCCGCGCAACTCGCCGCCGCCCTCAACTGGCACGGTTCCGGCGCCACCGGGGCCGCCATCCAAAACCGCCGCTCCACCCTCCTCGGCGAAAAAGGCTACGGCCTCGGACTCTGCGGCGCATGGGAGCCGGCGGCACCCGCCGCCGCCCGCCTCGCCGCCGCCTGACATCCGCGGACATCCACCCGCTCGCGCCAGACCGCCTTTCCCATCACAAGCACCATTCCCGTCACAGACCCATCGTTTTCAAAACCACGCAACCGCACTCTCGCGCCGGCCAAACCCGGACCGGCAACCATCAACCAGCAAACTCACCATCCAACCAACCAGCAAATCAGCCAGCCAACCAGTCAGCACAACCAACCAACCAATCAGTCAGCACATCCAACCAGCCATGCAAACACGCATCCTTCATATCTTCACACGCACGCCGCTCCATGTGGGCGCGGGCAGCAGCGTCGGCGCCATCGACCAGCCCGTCATCCGCGAACGCCACACCGGCTTCCCCGTCATCCCCGGCTCCGCCCTCAAAGGCGTCATCCGCGATTACGCCGCGCGCCTCGAACAGGCCAGGGCGTCCGTGGACAAACTTTTCGGAACCGGAGCCGATGACGCCGCCGCCGCATCCGGCGCGCTCGGCTTTGGCGAAGCCCGCCTGCTCGCCTTCCCTTTGCGCTCGGCCAAAGGCTCCTACGCCCTCGCCACCAGCCCGCTCGCCCTCGCCCGCTACAAACGCGACGCCGGGCTCACCCTCCCCGACGCTCCCGCCGTCGCCGACGGACGGTGCCTCGCCGGCGCCGCCGTCAAACTCGCGGGCAATGACAACAAGCAGCAAGTCGCCCTTGAAGAATACGTCTTCACCGCCACCGCCGACTTTCCCCCAGACTGGGCCGGGCACCTCTCCGCCCTCCTCGACGACACCGTTCTGCGCGAAGCCAAAACCCGCTTTGTCCTCCTCTCCGACGGCGATTTCTCCCACTTCGCGGTCAACGCCTGCCAGGTTTCCCAGCACGTTGCCATAGACCACGACACCGGCACCGCCAAGGACGGCGCTCTCTTCAACACCGAGACCGTCCCCTCCGAGACGCTCTTTTACGCGCCCCTGCACGCCTTGCGCGAAGACGCCGGGAAAAATCCGCTCTTCGACCATTTAACCGGGAAGGAACGCCTCCTCCAATTCGGCGGCGACGCCACCGCCGGCCTCGGCTTCTGCACCGTCAAACTCGCCGCCGCGCAATAACCCTCAACCATAGAGACCATACACCATGCAAAACCGCGAACAAATCCGCGCCCGCAACGCGCTTCGACACAAAGACACTTCTGTTTCCGGAAACAAAGGAGGCGAAGTCGTTAAAAAAATTCCACCGCGCATTATCAATCACGGCTTTCTCGCCGTGTGCGCCCTCGCGCTTGAAAATAAAAAAGTCAGACCGGGCGAACAACCGCGAGACGCCAATCCGGGACAAAAACAAATCTTCGGCTTCATCGCAAAACATCTTGCCGACGCCGACATTCACATCCTTCCCGACGACATCAAAATGCGGATTAACGCCGCTGGTGCCAATCCTGCCGCCGTTTTGCTTGAGCATCTTGTCAGCGTTAGATCCAATTCCGACCAACTCAAACAAGTCACCTCCGAGACAATGGCATGGCTCAACTACGCCCGCCGTTTCATCAAAACTGGCACCGAAGAAGAAGGAGGCGAATAATGTCAAAAATTCCACTCGCAAAAGATTACGCCGAAGCCGTCGGCGTGTGGTGCGACAAAATTGAAAACCGCTCGTTGCTATTCGATAAATTCGTGTTCCCAAAAACTTGGGGCGATACGAACGCTGATACCGTCCGCAGTGATAATGCGCATCGCTATACGCTTATGCGCATCACAACCAATGGTCGTGAAGCATTGCAAAACGAAGCCGCTGACCTTCGGAGGAAAGCGAACAAACCGGATGTCGTTCCCGATAGAGCAACCCGCCTCCGCGCTGATGCTGAATGGTGTGACTCGTTGGCAAACCCCAATATCGGTGCCCTCGACAAACTCCGTGCCGCCCACACCGCCCGCTTCCTCGAACTTCTCCGCGCAACTTACACCGACGCGAACCTCCGCGTCGTCACCGCCCGACTCGAAGGCCGCCTCGCCATCAACCTTGCCGAAGGTCTCATTCAAAACGGCGGCATCAACCTCGACCGCATCTTCGGTCTCCCGTTGATTAACGGCTCCTCCATCAAAGGCGTCGCCCGCTCCGCCGCCCTCGAAGAGTTAAAAAATGCCACTGCCGGTGCCGGCACCGACGAAAAACTCGCCACCTTCGTTCGCGTCTTCGGCGTCGCCGAAAGCGATTGGAAAGGTGACCTCGCCCAGTTTGCCGACATCGGCGAAGTGAACAAAAAATGGTTTGGCAATAAACGCCTCGCCCTCCCGCTCGACCAAAAAGGCGCGACCGTCTTCCTCCAAGCCACGCCCGCAAACGCCGCCCAAATCGTAGTGGACATCACTAATGTCCACACACCCGATTATTACCAATATGAAGGTATTTTGGAAAAAATTAAAAAAGAACGAGATCAAAGAGAAAAACAAAAGCTGGAGCGAAAAGCGGAAGAGGCACTGAAATTGCATGAGCACCCCCAGCCCAACTACTTCCCCGCCGTCGAGCGCGGCGCGGAGTTCGCATTCCCCATTCTGCTCAACGGCATGAGCCAAGACACCACCCTGCTCGCCGCCGCCGAAGGTTGGTTGAAAATCGCCCTCGAACAACGTGGCCTCGGTGCCAAAACCGCCGCCGGCTACGGCTGGTTCTCCGACATCTCCGCCGAAATCGCTGAAC
>JAITDF010000300.1 GCA_031282705.1 Opitutaceae bacterium
CCGGCGTAGGTGGTGTCGGCGCCGGCGGTGGCGACGGTGAGGGCGGCGGTGGTGGCGGCGGCGTGGTTGGTGATGAGCGAGGAGGCGAAGGTGCCGGTGAGCGCGCCGGCGGCGGCGGCGCGGCCGTTGAGGTCGAGGGTGGCGGCGGCGCTGTCGAGTTTCAGGGCGCTGGTGCTGCCGAGGGCGGTGTCGGAGTCGAGGCGGAGGGTGACGCCGTTGGCGAAGGAGGTGCCGCCGGTGAGCAGGGTGACGCCGGTGTAGGTGTTGGCGCCGCCGAGGACGAAGAGGCTGTTTGTGTTGGAGCCGTCCCAATTGTCGAGCCAGAGACCGCCGTCGCCGGAGATGTTGGACTCGATGGCAAAGGTGACGAGGTTCGCCGTGTTGAGCAGTATCCGGCTGGTGCCGGTCACGAGGGAGATGTTTCCGGCGAGGGTAATCATGCCGGTGCTGGCAGCATCGTATTTGATCATCGCCTGGGCGCTTCGGCTTTCCAAGCGCAGGTCGTTTATGGTCAATTTGGAGCCGGCGGTGCTTTTAATGGCCAGAGGGCCGCCGTTGAGTGATGCGTTGGAATTCAATGTAATGCCCACTGCCGCGTTGTTGCGGAGCGTCAGCGATTTCCCGGCGAAGGTGGAAGTCTCCATCGTTGGGGGTGTGCGCAAGGCGATGTTGCCGGTGGTGCTGTCGACGAGGTAATCGGCGTCGCCATGCGGCGCCTGGGTATCGGACCAGCGGTCGCCGGTGTTCCAACTGGTCTGCGCGTCGCCGTCGCCCGCGGTCATCGTGATGGTGCCCGACTGCGCGGCGGCGCGGGGTGCGCACCACAGGCAGGCCAGGCAGGCGGAGGCCGGAAACATGAGTATTTGCAAGCATCGTTTGCCACGGCGGGCGACGCGCGGGGCGTTTGGCATGGGCATGGGAGTCATGGGTGTGATGGGAGCGCTTTTCATGTTGAAGGTTTTTGGGAGCGGGTTGGATCTGTTTGTTTGAGGATTGCGGCTGGCGGCGATGCGGGCGTCCCGGAGGAAGCGCGTTCGCCGCCGGGGAATTTTATGCGAAAGGCTGAAGGTTGGCGGTGGTTGCGAAAGACAGGGCCGAGAGATTGACCAGGACGGACGCGAGGTAAAAGGCTTTGGCACTTTACCCGTTAAGTGCGCCGCGGACGCTCCTCAGCCGCCCTCCCTCGCGCCGCCGCGCCGCCGCGGCAGCGCGCCGGCGGCCTGCTTTTCGTACCGCAGACTTCCAAGTCTGCTCCGACGCAGCCCCGCCCCGTCTTGCCCCGCCCGGTTCGTTCGCCAGTGCGCCTCCGATGGCGGGCCTTCGGCCCGGAAGCAGGTTTGGAAACCTGCGGTACGTAGGCGCTGCCGCGCCAGCGCGGCGTATTTTTCTCTTGGCAGGAGGCATTCATGCCGTTGCGTTTCGCTTCATGGACTCCGAGCCTTCCGCGCCCTCGAAATACATTCACGGAAATCATCGCCGGGGTTTTCATCACGGCTCGATTCAGACCGGGCGCCTGCCCCATCTCAAAATTGAGGGCGGCACCTATTTTATCACTTTTCGACTGGCAGACTCGCTTCCGCAAAACGTTCTGGCGGACATCAGAGAGGCGGTGGCGCAAAAGCATCTTCCGCCGGACGCGCCGTTGCCCGAACCCGGACAAGAGGCGGCGAGACAACGCGAGTATTTCCGCCGCATGGAGACATGGCTGGATCGCGGCCTCGGCTCCTGCTGCCTGCGCCGTCCCGAAATCGCCCGGCTCTTCGTGGGGGCCCTGCATTTTTTCGAGGGCGCGCGTTACGAGCTTTTCGCCTGGGTGGTCATGCCCAACCATGTCCATGTCATGACAAAACCGCTGGCGGCGCATCCGCTTGGCGCAATCGTCAAAAGTTGGAAGCAATACACCGCACGACGAGCCAGGCCGCTGCCGCCCGGGTGGCGGGGAAAACATTTCTGGCAGATCGAGTCGTATGATCATTGGGTGCGCGACGCGGCGGAAAAGGAGCGTATCAAACGTTATATCCACGGGAATCCGGTGAAGGCGGGTTTGTGTGCGAAGCCGGAGGACTGGCCGTGGAGCAGCGCGCGTGATGCGAATGAAGCGGACTTGGAGGTGTGTCCGTCGTAGCGCAAACAGGGGAGCAGACTTGGAAGTCTGCGGTACGAAAAGCAGGCCGCCGGCGCGGCAGCGCCCGGCGTACCGCAGGTTGGCAGACTGTCGCTTCGCTCGAAACCAAACCTGCCGACGGGCCGAAGGCCCGCCATCGGAGGCGTGCTGGCGAACGAACCGGGCGGGGCAGACGGGGCGGGGCTGCGTCGAAGCAGACTTGGAAGTCTGCGGTACGAAAAGCCGCCGGCGCGGCAGCGCCTACGTACCGCAGGTTGGCAGACTGTCGCTTCGCTCGAAACCAAACCTGCTGACGGGCCGAAGGCCCGCCATCGGAGGCACACTGGCGAACGAACTGGGCGGGGCGAGACGGGCCGATGGAGGCGCCGCGGCTCATCCGGCTGCATTTTGTGCGCGATGAAGTGCTGGCGCGATGAAACTGCCGCGCGATGTATCCGGCCGGGAACTGGTCGCCGCGTTGCGCGCGCGCCTGGCTACGCACCGACCCGGCAAAAAGGTTCGCATATCCGCGTGACCACGCAGCAGGAGAGCGGACACCACGAGGTTGTCCCGGCCCGCAACCCAATCAAGACAGGCACGCTTTCAAGCATCCTGAAAAGTGTGGCGGCCCACCACGGGGTGGACGTCGGGGAAGTAATCCGCAAAATCGGGCTTTGATGCGCCGGCGGCGGCGGTTTGCGGCGCGTCACTCCGGCAGTTTTCCGGCGTGGATTTTTTCGGTGAGGCCGCGGTGCCAGGCGATGTCGCGCCACATGCCGCGGAATTGCGGGCCGCAGAAATTGCTCGTGCAGACCGCCGCCCAGCGGCCGCTTGCCACCACGCGCTCCACGGCCCAGGCGTTGAGTTCCTTCACCCAGGCCCAGTCGAGGCCCGGCCAGTCCTTGTAATCAACAATCGCCCAGCCCTCGGTCGTCACGATCGGCTTGCCCGTGGCGCGGCTCCACCCGGCGAACGAGTCGAGGTGCGCCGCGAAGAGGCGTTTCCAGTGGTCGGGGTCGCTGCGGTAGAGTTTGTCGGCGTAGAGCGCGAGGTTTTCAAAGCCGGAGGGCTCGAAGCGCTCGAAATGATAGCCGGCGCGTTCGTTGAAATCCGTCGCGCTGCCCATCCACTGGTGGATCGCGAGGAAGTCCATGAAGTCGGGATCGACGCCTTTTGTATCCGCCGGGTCGATACACGTGGTGAGCGAGGTCGCAAGCGGCAGCGAGGGGTGTTTCGCGCGGATGATGCCGGTGGCCTCGCGGAGCCAGGCGAGCGAGGCGGGCGTGCGCCAGTCGCGGTCGTTGCCGCCGGTGTTTTTGAAGAACGGCGCCCAGCAGTTGAGCGGCCATTCGTTGCACAGGTCGAGGTAGAGGATGCTGTCGAGCAGGCCCGCGCGCCCGATGCGCTCCAGCACGGCCAGCCAGATGTTCGCGTGGGCGCGCGGGCTCGCGATGAGCAGGTGCCGGCGGGTGGTGTCGTTTTGGAACCACGTGGAGAGGCCGGCGCGCAGGCCGCGGTCGCGGCATTTTTTGATGAAATCGGTGAGCTCCGGCAGCACGCGCACGCGCACGCGCGCCGGGCTGCCCCAGTCCTCCTGGTTCCACGGGGCGATGATGTCCCACTCGCGCTCCGGGCCGGCGGCGACGAGGTGCGGGTAGGCGTCGATGCGCACGGCGTCGTAGCCGCGCTCGACGAGGCCGTCGAGCGCCTCGTCCCAGTCCTCGTAGCCGGCGCCGGGCCAGCGGCGCTCAAGCCAGGAAAAATCCCACATGGTGATGGCGATGGGATGGCGGAGTTTTTCGAGCAGTTTTTTGTTGGTGGTCATCGGCGGGAATGGGGCGCGCCGTTTCGGAAAGAGGCGGCGGCGCGCGGTTTTCCCCAGGCTCGCGCGCCCGTCCGGCAAAGTAAAACGCGCGGCGACTTGACCCGTTAACCCGCATATTTCACACCAAAAAACGGGAGGGGCAAAAAAGGCGGCGGGGCCGGCGAAAACCGCGGCGCCGGGCCAACCGCCTTTTTGGCACCTCCCGTTTTTTGGTGAGAAATATGCGGGTTAAAGAACTGATGCCATGCGGAGGGCATGGCGGAAAAGAGGCGCTTGCAGAGGCTTCGCTTGCAGGGCGCGGGCGGGATTTCCGGGGTTTCAAAACGCCCTTGAGTTGGCGCGCATAGGCGGGACGCCCGCGCCACGGGCTGACGCCGGTCAGCCGAACAGCTCCGCCTCGACGGCCTGGCAGAGGTAGTGATAGACGGGGAGGTGCAGCTCCTGGATGAGGTAGGTCTCGTCGGCGGGGACGTTGATGCAGATGTCGGCCAGCTGGCGGAGCGCGCCGCCGCCGCGCCCGGTGAGGGCGATGACGGGGAGCTTGCGGGCGCGGGCGACCTCGGCGGCGGCGCAGACGTTTTTGGCGTTGCCCGAGGTGGAGATGCCGATGAGCACGTCGCCGGGGCGTCCGAGCGCGAGGACGAGCTGCGCGTAGATGAGGAGCGGGTCAACGTCGTTGGTGAACGCGGTGCCGAGCGCGGGGAAGTTGGCGAGGGGGATGGCGGGCAGGCCGCGCTGGAGCCGGCCGGCGAGCGCGGGCGGGAGCCCTTCGCGTTCGGCGGCGGTGAGCGGGCGTTTGCTCATGAAGCCTTTCAAGAGTTCGCCCGAGATATGATCGCAGTCGGAGGCGCTGCCGCCGTTGCCGCAGAGGAGGAGTTTGCCGCCGGCGCGGTAACAGGCGAGGAGCGCGTCGCGCGCTTGCAGGATTTGCGCGCGGCAGGCTTCAAGCACGGGGCGGCGGGAAAAAAGGGCGTCGCGGTAGTGTTGTTCGTGTTGTTCGGTCATGGGATGGGTGGGTTTCGGGTGATGTTTATAATCGTTCTCGTTCTCTTACTCGTTCCCGTTCTCTTGGCAGGGTTTTGCCTTTCCGTCTTTTCATTTTTGCAGATTGGTCATCGGGAGCGTGGCATGGGTGAAAATCTTGTGGCGGCCGCCGCCGGCGCGAAGGGTGCAGCCTTGGCCGAGAAGGATGGAAACGAGGTCGCCGAACATACGTCGCGAGAAAATGCGTGAGGCCGGCTGCACCGGCAAGCAAGAAGTAACCACCGGCTGGAAAGCCCCATAGACAGAAAGCCCTATAGACA
>JAITDF010000366.1 GCA_031282705.1 Opitutaceae bacterium
GGCCCTGTTTGCGGGCCGGAGGCCCGCAAAGGGGCTGCGGCCAGCGCGCGGCGCGCGGCACAAATCCCGCCGGGCGGGCGGATTTGCCGTCCCATCCGGAGCGGCGGACGCCGGGACGCCCCGGGCAATCACAGGTGCGGCTGGAGCCGGGCGACGAAGGCGGGCCGGGTCGTGATGCCGGACACGCCGACGATTCTTTCGACCACCACGCCGTTTTTGAAGAGGAGGAAGGTGGGGATGGAGCGCACGCCAAACTCGACGGCGAGCGGGCTGTGCTCATCCACGTTGACCTTGGCGACTTTCAGCTGGCCGGCGAGTTCGTCCGCCACTGCGTCGAGCACGGGGGCGATGGCTTTGCAGGGGCCGCACCACGGTGCCCAGAAGTCAACAAGCACGGCGCCCGTGGCGGTGGCGGTTTTGAAGGAATCAACGGTGAGATGCTCGATTTTGTCGGACATGATTCGATGATGGATTTGAGGGTTGCTGGTTAAGGATGGAATAAAAACACGGCGGACGCGGCGGGAACGGAAATGCAGGGATGAGAGAGAGAACAGAAACGGGAACGGGAACGAGTATGAGAAACGGGAACGGAAACGAGCAGGCGAACGGGAACGGGAATGAGTATGATGTATGAGAACGGGAGGGAGTGCAGGATGACGGGAATGCCGGAAAGCGGAAGCGGAAAGCGCGGCGCCATGCGCATCCCCTTCAGTGCGGGGAGGATTTGTGGATGATTTCCGTGAGTTCCTTGCGGCCGACCTCGGCGATGTGTTTGCCGCGCTGTTTGAGTTCCTCGAATGTCTTCACGATGGTCTCGGTCATGCGTTCGTGGGTCTCTTCCGAGCCTCCGATGATGGCAAACTGCTCGCCGGTGGTGATGCGTTTGTGCCCGTCGTCGTGGTCGAGGCCGAGGCCGAGAAGTCCGGCGCGGACGGGTTTTTTTCTGGCTGGCTTTTTGCTCACGGTGTCACGGTGCCGGGGGCGGCGGGTGTTTCAAGTGCGTTTTGCGCGGCGGTGGTTCCGGTTTGGGGAGCGTCCGCGTCCCGCGGGCCGGCGGGCGCGGCGCCGGCGGGATTCTCCTCGCGCGCGGTGCAGATGATGTCGGTGAAGGCGTCGTCCTGGCGCACGCGGAGTTTGCCGAGGCGGGCGAGTTCGAGCACGGCGAGGAAGGAGGCGACGAGCAGGCGCAGTTCGAGGCGCGCGGGCAGGAGGCTGGTGAAGAGGAAGGTTTTTTCCGTGCGGAGTTTTTCGAGGATCGCCTCCATCTGGTCGGAGACGGTGACCTGCTCGTCCTGGATTTCGCCCACGACGAGTTTTTCGGCGAGGCGGCGGAGCACGAGGTTGAAGGCGTTCCAGAGGTCGATGCGGTCCACCGGTTTGAGGGGGCGGTCCTGTTCGCCGGGTTTTTCCTCGGCGACGAGGCGGGGGAGTTTGTTGTCTTGAAAGGTGGCGAGTTCCTGCAGTTCGTGCGCGGCTTCCTTGAATTTTTTGTATTGGAGGAGTTGGTGGACGAGTTCGTAGCGCGGGTCGATGGGGTCGTCGTCCTCGGCGTCGGGATCGACGGCGTGCCGGCCTTTGGGGAGCAGCATGCGGCTTTTGATTTCCATGAGCGTGGCGGCCATCACGAAGAAGTCGCCCGCGATTTCGAGGTCGAGTTCCTTCATGCCGCGGAGCACGCCTAGATACTGGTGCGTGATCGACTCGATGGGGATGTCGTAGATGTCGATCTCGTTTTTTCGGATGAGGAAAAGGAGGAGGTCGAGCGGGCCTTCGAAGACCGGGAGTTTTATGCGATAATCTGCGTCGGGAACCACGGGGCGCTGATGCTTGGCGGCGGCGCGCGGCGGGCAAGGAAAAAGGGCTGGGGGGATTTTGGATTCTCGATTTTCGATTTTCGATTGGGCGCCGCCGCGCCGGTTTGCCGGCGGGAGCGGAAGCTCCCCAATCGAAAATCGGGAATCGAGAATCGGGAATCCAAAATCTCCCCGGTCGCCGGCGTAACGTCAGTTTATCATTTGGCCGCGTCCGGTTGGGGCGCGATGCGGTGGAGTTTCGTGCTGGGCGGCGGGGTGGCGTCCACCAGCGCGATGAATGCGTCGCGTTGCTCAGTCAGGAGCACTTTCACCCGGGCCGATTGTTTTTCGTCGAGTTCGAGTTTGCGGACATACCATTCCTGCGCGCGCGGCACCATGATGAGCATCATGATGACCGATTCGAATTCCTCCTGTCGCGGCGGGGGTTTGGCGGGTTTGCCCGCCTCGCCGGGCGCGGCGGTGTCCGCGGGCGCCGGGGGGCGCGGCTGGCGTTTGGCCAGGAAGCGGTCGCGCATGGCCTTGAACTTTTCGCGTTGCACGGGGGTGGCGAGGATGGCGTCGAGTTTGTCCAGAAAGTCGTCGCGGATGGTGTTCACCCTGGCTTTGAAGGCCTCCATCTCGGCCTCGATGCGGCGGACGGCTTCTTCGCGGGCTGGGTCGCTGATGGCCGGGCCGAGGGGGGCGTCGCGCACTTCGTCGAGCACGGCGGCGGGCGCTTTGCAGACGGGGCGGTTGCGTTCGTTCCACTTGCCGGCGTAGAAGCCGACGGTGAATCCGATGGCGGTGGTAAGGATGAAAATGGCGGCTTTGTCCCTCATGTTTTCTAGAGCGGCTCCAGGTTGGCGGCCTGTTGCGCGATGTTTTGCCACTCGGCCAGCCGGCGCTGGTTGATTTCCCGGTCGTTGCGGGTGAGCAGGACGACGACGAACAGGCACACGGCGGCGGTGTAGGTGGAGAGGGCGAAGGGGTGCAGGAGGAGGCGCGCGGCGGGCGAGCGGCGGGAGCGGGCGAGGCGGTGGGCGCGCAGCACGCGGGCGGCAAAGTCGCCCGGCAGTCGCGCGGCGGCGCGGGCCTGCAATTGCTCCCAGGCGCGGGCTTCGGGGCGCGCGGGCGGGGCGGAGAGGCGGGGGCGGGTGTTTTCAGCTTTCATGACGGTAATGCTGGCGGAGTTGTTCGCGGGCGCGGTGGAGGCGTGCTTTGAGGGCGACGACGCTCACGCCGGTCATCCCGGCCATTTCGACCTGGCTGCGGCCTTCCTGTGCGAGGGCGAGCAGGGCGCGGTCCTTGGGTTTGAGTTTGGAGAGGGCATGGCGAAGGGCGTCGAGTTCCTCGGTGTCCACCGTCTTGGGTGTGTCGGGGATGTCGAGCACGCGTTCCTCGGTTTCGATGGGTGTGAAAAAACGCTGCCATCGCTGGCGGCGGATGTGGTCGATGCAGGCGTTGCGCGCCATGCGGAAGAGCCACGATTCGAATTGCGCGGGCTGCGTGAGCTTGGGCAGCGCGCGCAGCATCTTGATAAAGACAATCTGCGCCAGATCCTCGATGGAATCGGAGCGGTTGAGGATGGTGTAAATGAACCCGGCGATGCGGTGCTGGTAGCTGACGATGAGCTGGTGCTGGGCTGCGTCGTTCCCGGCCTGCGCCCGGCGGACGAGGTCCGCGAGGGCGGCGGTGCCGGCGGCGCCTTCCCTGGCCGGGCATGCTCCGCAATCGCCGTCGTCAGGCGACTGACGTTGCGCGGGCCGAAAGGTTGCGGTCGGTGGCGCTGTGGCTTCGTTTTCCAAGAGCGGTGTGTTGATGGTGAGGCTGAGCACGGCGTCATTGCCGGACGCCGGCGATTACAAATAGGTGACAAGCGTTTTGTGTTTTGCCGCGAAAGGCAAGCCGGCTCGCTTCGCTCGCAAATCCCAAAACCCAAATCCCAAATCCCAAACCTCCCCGGAACTCCCCTCCCCCGCAAAAAAATCCCGCCACCCGAAAACCCCGGCCGTCCCGGCGCGAAGCGCGTGTGTGTTTTGGGTTTTGGGATTTGGGTTTTGGGATTTGCGAGCGAAGCGAGCCGCGAGCCGCTTTTCGAGGGCGGGCGCAACCCGCGCGCGCTTCCGAACGTCCTTGCGGTGCGGCGCCGATTCCGTCCTTCTCCTTCGCCGCATTTCCTTTTCCGCCGCACTTCCCTTCTCCTCTGTTTTTCCATGCCATGCGCGTCCTGATTGTCGATGATGAACCCAGCATCCGCAAAACCACCGGCCTCGCCGTCGAGACGATGGGGCACGAGGTCGTGGACGCGCCCAACAGCCTGCGCGCCCTCAAACTCCTCGAAGAGGCGCCGTGCGACGCGTGCTTCCTCGACCTCAACCTCGGCGCGGAAAACGGCATCGAGGTGCTGGGAAAAATCCTGAAGGCACGGCCCGGCATCGCGGTGGTGATGTTCACCGCGTTCGCCAACATCAGCACGGCGGTCGAGGCCATGCGGCGCGGCGCGTTTGACTTCATCCCGAAACCCTTCACGCCCGAGCAAATCCGCCAGGTGCTCGGGCAGGTCGCGCGCACGCGCAAACTTGAACGGCGCGTCAAACAACTCGAAACGCAGCTCGACGAAGAGTCCGCCGGCGTTGATTTCGACTCCGCCGACCCGGCGATGCAGCGCGCGCTCGAAATCGCGTTCAAAGCCGCCGCCACGCCCGCCACCATCATGCTGCTCGGGCCGAGCGGCACCGGCAAAAGCATGCTCGCCCGCGAAATCCACCGCCGCGGGGCGCAGCGCGACGGAGCCTTTGTCACCGTGAACTGCCCGAGCCTCTCGCGCGAACTGCTGGAAAGCGAACTGTTCGGCCACGTGAAAGGCTCCTTCACCGGCGCGGTGGGCGACACGCTGGGCAAGGTCGCCGCGGAGGACGGCGGCACGCTTTTCCTCGACGAAATCGGCGAACTCCCCCCGCCCATCCAGCCCAAACTCCTCCGCCTCCTTCAGGAACGCGAGTATGAGCGCGTGGGCGAGACCCGGGTGCGCCGCGCCAACGTGCGCGTCATCGCCGCCACCAACCGCAACCTCGCCGACGAGATGCGGGCGGGCCGCTTCCGCGAAGACCTGTTCTACCGGCTCAGCGTCATCAACGTCACGCTCCCCGGCCTGCGCGACCGCCCCGGCGACCTCATGCGCCTGGCGACGCGCACGCTGGGCTTCTTCCGCGCGCGCATGGGCAAACGCCTCGCGGGCTTCGCGCCGGACGTGGGCGAAGCCTTCATGCGCTACGCCTGGCCGGGCAACCTCCGCGAACTGCGCAACGTCATCGAACGCGCCGCCATCCTCGCCCCCGGCGACACCATCGAACTCGCCGACCTCCCCGAAAACTTCCACCCCCAGGCCGACGCCCGCATCGCCATCGGCGCGCGCGTGACGCTCGACGAACTCGAAGCCGAGCACATCCGCCGCACCCTCGCCTCGACGAAAAGCCTGGACGAAGCCGCGCGCATCCTCGGCATCGACCCCGCCACCCTCTACCGCAAACGCCAGAAAATGGGCCTCCTCTGAACACCCGCAAACCGCCCCCGCCCGCCCCCCGGGGTGCAACAGGAAGTGATGTCACCGCCGGAGCCCTTCTCTTTTCTCTTCCTCTTTCTCCTGTCAGGCTTCCCGCTTCGCTCAGAACTCCCTGCCCGGGCTTGGCGAAAGAGAAAGATAAAGAGACAGAGGAAAGAAGAAAGAGGGGGGCATCACTTCGGGTTGCACCCGCCTTTTGAAGGAGTGACATCACTTCCTGTTGTCCCCCCCCAGCGTTTTGCCCCGGGTGTAATTGCGAAAGGTAGCAGAAGAAGGAGAAAATGGTAAAGGTGATGTTTTTAACCGGTTCCCAATTTTGGGGACGTACGGGGCGGGGCAATGAATTGCCCCGTCGTTCCGAGCGAAGCGAGAAGCCTGACAAGCGGCGACAAGTCGCCGCACTCCATAATACGCCGACGGTATTTTTATGGAGTGCGGTGA
>JAITDF010000383.1 GCA_031282705.1 Opitutaceae bacterium
TTTTCAGAAGAGGCGGTAGGTTTTGTTTATATATTGGTTCAGGTCGGGACGGGCGGTGACGGCGCCGGCGGCGGAGTCCCAATGGATGGGTTTGCCGGAGAGGAGGGCGAGGTTGCCGAGGAGGGTGGTTTCGGTGAGGTCAACGCTGTGGTCGATGAAGTTTGAGCAGGGGGCGGGGCCGGCGGCGGTGATGGCGTTGATCCAGTCCGCGTAGATGCTGTTTTTCGCGACGCGGGGGAGGGTCTTTGGGGGGCGGTTTTGGGCGAAGTCCTTCGCGAGCGCTGCGGGGAAGACGCGGGGGGCGCCGCCGTAGTCGTTGGTGTCGTAGAGGGCGCCTTTGTCGCCGAGGTAGATGGTGCCGCCTTTGCCGAGTTTGGTGTCGGCGTCGAAGGAGCCGGGTTTGGCGGGGGTTTTGCCGCCGTCATACCAGACGAGTTTGAGGGGGGCGCGGGCGCCGCGGGCGGGGAAGCGGCAGGTGATGACGGACCATTCGGGCCAGACGCCTTCGGCGATGCCGGAGTGCTCGGCGGCGACGGTGCAGTCGCCGCGGAGGTCGAGGGCGAAGAAGGGGGCGTTGAGGATGTGGCAGCCCATGTCGCCGAGGGCGCCGCAGCCGTAGTCGAGGAAGCCGCGCCAGTTGAAGGGGACGATTTTTGGGGCGTAGTCGCGGACGGGGGCGACGCCCTGCCAGAGGTTCCATTCGAGGGTGGGGGGGAGGGGCGAGGCGGCGTCGGGGCGGGGGGCGGGCATGCCTTGGGGCCAGACGGGGCGGTTGGTCCAGCAGTGGACTTCGCGGACGGTGCCGATGACGCCGGCGTCGAGCCATTCGCGGGTGATGCGGCAGCCTTCCTGGGCGGAGCCTTGGTTGCCCATTTGGGTGACGACGCCGTGCTTGATGGCGGCGGCTTTGAGGAGGCGGGCTTCGCCGATGGTGTGGGCGAGGGGTTTTTCGACGTAAACGTGCTTGCCGCGCCCGATGGCCATGAGGGCGACGGGGAAGTGCATGTGGTCGGGGGTGGAGATGACGACGGCGTCGATGCGGTCGTGCTGTTCGTCGAGCATGTGGCGGTAGTCGCGGTAGCGGGGCGCGAGGGGGAAGCGGGCGAAGTTTTTGCGGGCGCGGTCGAAGTCAACGTCGCAGAGGGCGGCGACTTCGACGCCGGGGAGCTGGGTGAGGCCGTCGATGTTGCTGTTGCCGCGTCCGCCGATGCCGGCGAAGGCGAGGCGGACGGCGCGGCCGGTGACGAGGTTTTTGAATTTGGGCGCGGCGGCGCCGCCGGCGGCGGCGGCGAGGAGGCGGTCGTAGGGGAGCGCGGCGCCGGCGAGGGCGGCGAGGGCGGTGGTGCGGAGGAAGCGGCGGCGGGTGAGGGCGGCGGCGGTGACGTGGCGGGAGCAGGTGGCGGTGGTTTTCATTTTTTGGAAAAGATGGGTGGGATTTGACTGATGGGACTTATGGGACTGATGGGACGTATGGGACGGATGAGATGGATGAGAGGGAGGCGGCGGTGACGGTTATTTGGCGGGGGCGAGGTCGCGGAGCCAGATGTTGCGGAAGGAGGGGCGGTCAACGGGGTGGTTTTGCAGCACGAGGGGGAGCCGGGCGGGGTGCGGGGTGTAGGCGAGGCGTCCGCGGTGGGTGGTGGGGCCGGTGAGGATGGCGTCGTGCTGGACGAGGGCGCCGTTGTGGAAGGCGGTGATGCGCGCGGGGGAGAGGAGCGCGCCGTCGGCGGCGAAGCGGGGGGCGATGAAAATGACGTCGAGGGTCTGCCATTCGCCGGGGGGGCGGGAGGCGTTCACGAGGGGCGGGTGTTGTTTGTAAATGGAGGCGGCCTGGCCGTTGGCGTAGGTGGGGTTGTCGTGGGAGTCGAGGATTTGAAATTCGTAGAGGCCCATGAAGAGGAGGCCGCTGTTGCCGCGCGACTGGCCGTTTTTGGCCGGGTTGGTCTGCGCGCGGAATTCGAGGTGGAGCTGCACGTCGCCGTGGGCGGTTTTGGTGCGGAGGCTGCCGGTTTTGTCAACGGGGGTGAGCTCGCCGCCGGCGATTTTCCAGAGGGGTTTGTCTTCCTTCGCGCTGGTGGATTCCCAGGCGTCGAGGCTGGCGCCGTCGAAGAGGACGGTGGCGTCGGAGGGGATGCCGGTGGCGGCGGGGACGGTGATGATGGGGACCTGGGCCGTCCAGTCCTCGGTCTCGGCGGCGGGGGTGGAGGGCGGGAGGTAGGCGACATTGGCAAAGAGGGCGGCGGGGGCGGCGGCACCGGCGGCGGAGGAGGCGGACGGCGGTTTCGGCGAAACCGCCCCACCAGCGGCGGGGAGGTTTTCGAGGGCGGCGGGGTTGACGGGGGTGTAGGTGGAGGAGCCGCGGCGTTTGAGGACGCGGTTTGCCGGGTCGGGGGTGAAGACGAGGGTGGTGTTTTCGGGGGATGTGAGGGTGATGGTGGCGGGGTCGGTGACGCGCCAGGCGCCGCGTTTGTCTTTGCCGCGCCAGTTTTCGGTGTAGGTGCGGTCGGGGTGGATGGTGATGGTGGAGGTGAGCTGGTCTTTGCCGATTTTGGCGGTCCAGGGGGTGGCGGTGACGTAGGCGACGAGGGCGGCGGCGCCGCCGTCGGCCGGGG
>JAITDF010000410.1 GCA_031282705.1 Opitutaceae bacterium
AACACAGCACGCGGGACACGTGCGCTCCCCGGACACGCCGCAAATCCTCTCCCGCGTAACTGATGGGACGCAGTCGGCAGATTTTGGTAGGGCGGTGGCGGCGTGGCCGCCGGGAGCCCCGAGTGACGAACGCGGCGATCTCGGCGAGACCGCCCTACCAAAAGCCTGCCAAAAGACTGGCTTCCGCGTCCCATCAGCTGCGTAACATCCGTAAAGAGGGAGGGTTTCGGCGGGGGCGGCATCGCTTGAATCACACCGCCCTGAGCCAGCAGAACGTCCGTGGGTTTGGCAGGTGAACGTGGAGCCGTCCGTTTTCAATCCGGGCCCCGCCCTGGCCGGCCAGCAATTTATAGTGCGACGCCAGCACGCCGGCGGGCGGGTCAATCGTCCCCCGGTCGCCGGCCGTGGCCTCGCGGAATATCAACAGGTGCAGCGCGCATCCGCCGTCGTTGACCACCGCGAACCCGGTCCATGCATGCCCGTCCGGCGGGGCGCCGAGGGGCAGCACGTCATTATTATAAAACTCCGCGCGCCACTGTTTCCAGAGCGCGACAAGCGGCTTCAGGGTGGTTATGAAACCGGGGGACAGGCCGGTGTTTTCAAACCACGCCAGCGGCGAGGCAAGCATCACGCTGGCGAACAAATAATCCGCCTGGTGCAAGGCCGGGCGCAGCGGGTCGCCGGCATACAGCGCGTCGTTGCGCTCCGCGTTCAGAAATTCCATCCGCAGCCGCATCGGGTGGATGGTCCGGGCCAGCGTCCAGAGGGCGCGGAGCGTCGAGTGGGGATAATAGTTGCGCCAGTCGGTGTAGCGATTCTCGACAAAAATGGCGGCCCCGGCGGGCCGGCCCCAAAAACCAAGCCGCGCCTCGGCGGTGGTGTCGAGGTCCGCGATGATTTCGCCGCCCGAGCCGTCGCGCAGGAGATCGAGCAGCAGGCGGAAGCGGTGTTCGCAAAGCGGCGAGAGCAGTTTCACGCCGTCCAGCTTGAAGTGCCTGACGCCGTGCCGCCGCCAAAGGTCAAGCAGCGTGGCCGCGTCCTTTTCCCAGTTTGCGAAATCGCCGGACGAGTCGGGCGCATACCACAGGCCGATGGCGGCATCGCGCCGGCGCGCGTGCGCCGCCACCGGCTCCAACCCGCGCGGAAAACGCTCCGGGTCGGGCGTCCAGTAATCCGGCGCCGCGGCCCAGAAGCCGTTCCAGACGCCGCCGGTTTTGACGGTGTTGCTGGTGCGGCCCTTTTGCCAGCCGTCGTCGAGCTGCACGACGTCCGCGCCGTAGTCGGCGGCCCGGTCAATCTCGGCGAGCACGAACGCCTCGCACATGCGGCCGGCGCGCGAGCGGTCGCCCCAGGTGTTGCTGAGCAGCACGCCGTCGCGGCCCGGTTTGTAAGGGCAGCGCGCGCGCTGCCAGCATTGCAACGCCCGCGTGCGCCCGGCGGCCCCGCCTTCGTAGGCGATGAAAATTTCCTCGCACGGGTTGGCGGTGGCGCCGACGGCCGCCGTCCAGCCGGTGTCCGGCGCGCCCGCCGGCGCCGGCGGCGGCGGTTCCGGTGGCGGCGGCGGTGGTGCCGGCGGAGGCGGCAGTATGCGCGACTGCGCCGGCGTGAGTGTCAGTGACGGCTCGGCGTCCCACGTCCGCACGCGCGCCGTCGGCGCGAGGCGGACCCAGACGAACCCGCGCCCGGTGCCGGGCTGCTCGAACGCCACGAGGTTCGCCCAAAGTGCCAGCCGCTTTTCGGACGGGTGCAACTGGAGGCTGCGGCTCCAGGCGATTTCCCCATGCTCGTCGCTGTTGTCCACATAATGATACTCCGTGACGATGGCGTGGGGCGGGATGTTGAATGTTTTTGGCGGGTTCACAATGGCGACTGCAAACAGGGACGTGGAGGGGGGCAAGCCGGGAAACAATCACTCATGAGAGCCGCGCCGGCGCCCCGCGCCTTTTGTTTTTTGGGGTGCGGTTCAAAGTGAAGCCACCCCCTCTTTCCCCCTGCCCGGCGCCGGCCGAAGTTGCCCTGCTGACAAACGGCATCCATAGGCGAGCCTGTAGAAATCATGCCAACCATATCCATCCACCTGCCCGCGACCACATACAAACGCCTCCGCGCCCGCCTCGGACGCGGGCAAAACACATCCGCCTTCGGACGCGCCGCGATTGAGGAAAAACTGACCGGGCGGAACGCCGCCGGCCCGCGCGGCCTGCGCACGGATTACAAAAGCAGGGCGGTCTCGCCGAGACCGCCCTGCCAAAACGGGCCGCCGCGTCCCATCAGTTTCTTAGAAAAAATATTTTTTTGACAAAACGGGCGGAGTCATAAATTAATTCTAAAGAACTTTCAGGGAGATTCCTGAAATCCGATCAAATGATGCGTCGCTTTTTCATCGGTGTCTTGACCGTCGCCGCCTGCTGTTTCTGTCGGGCCCAGACCGAGACGACCGCAGCCTTTTCCGGCGTGGTATGCGATGCGGCCGGCGCCCCGGTCGCGGGGGCGTGGGTGACGCTGCGGCATGAGGAAAGCGACGCCGTCGCGCGCGTGCGCGCCAACCGCTCCGGCGATTTCACGCTGGAAGGCGTGCGCGTGGGCGGCGGGCATGCGCTGGGCGTCTCGGCGGAGGGGTTCGAGCCGCTCGTCATCGGCCCGCTCGCACCCGGCCCGGGCGAGCGGCGGACGCTCGACCTCGTGCTGCAACGCGCCGGCGGCGGCGCCGACGCCGGCGATCCCGTTGTCCTGATGGAGCGCATGACCGTCACCGCGAGCCGCGAGGCCGTCAGCGCGGGCGCGGGCATGGTCCTCGGCGCGCGCACCATCGAGGAGCTGCCCACCATCGAGGGCTCCATCAATGAATACGCCGGCAACGACCCGCGGCTCGTCCTCCTGTCCGCCGAGGACGCCACCTACGCCGAACTCAGCGCCGCCGGGCAGAACAGCTTTTTCAACGCCCTGCAAATCGACGGCGTGCGCCTCGACGACGCCTTCGGCATCACCTACAACAACCTCCCCTCGCAAGGAAACCCCTTTTCCATGGAGACGGTCGAGGCCGTCAGCATCGACCTCTCCCCCTACGATGCCAGCCGCGGCGGCTTCACCGGCGCGGCCATCAACGCCGTCACCAAAAGCGGCGGCAACCGCTTCTCGGGCTCGGCGTGGTATTTCTGGCGCAACGAAAAATACCGCGCCAAGCACCCCGTGTCCGGCACGCGCGACCCCTTCGACAGCCGGACCTACGGCCTCACGCTCGGCGGCCCCGTCGTCCCCGGACGCCTCTTTTTCTTCGTCTCCTACGAGCACTCGCAACGCACCGAACCCGAGCCCGAGCCCGGCTTCATGCCGTCCGCCGCCGCGCTCGAAGCCGTGAAAGCCGCCGCCGCGGCCTACGGCCACGACCCCGGCGGCCTTGTCAACCCCGGCAAACAACGCACCGGGGACGACAAATACCTCGCCAAGCTCGACTGGCACCTCACCGCCCGGCACCGCCTCTCCGCGCGTTACAGCAAAACGCGCGGGAGCCATCCCGTGTTCGCCGACTACTCCTCCTCCGGCGTCGTCTCGCTCAGCGGCCACTGGTATGAAGCCGCCCAAAACCTCGACGCCTGGTCCGCGCAACTGTTCAGCCGGTGGTCGGACACGCTCAGCTCCGACCTGAAAATCGCCCGCCAGCACTACACCTCCATCCGCCACCCCGCCACGCGCTTCCCCCAGGTGCGCATCAACAACCTGGAAGGCGCCGGCGGCGGCACCGGCTCCGTGTATTTCGGCGCGGACGCCACCAGCCAGATAAACTCGCTCGTGACCAACGTCTCCCAGGCCGCCGGCAGCGTCACGTGGATGCCCGGCGCGCACCGCCTCACCGCGGGCTTCGACCTCCAGCGCAACGACTTTGCCAACGACTACCTCGATTACGCATGGGGCTCTTATACATTTTCCAATATTGAAAACTTTATAAACGGAAAACCCGCCTCCTTCACCTATAAATACCCGCAGGAAGGCCGCTCCCCCGGCGTGGACTGGGGCTACGGCGTGGACGCGTTTTATATACAAGACGCCTGGCGCGCGGCCCGCCGCCTTTATATGACGCTCGGCCTCCGCCTCGACTGCCCCGTCATGACCGACCGGCCCGATTATAATGAAGCCGTGGAAAAAACCTTCGGCCTGCGCAACGACCGCACCCTCGACGGCGCCCACACCATTTCGCCCCGCTTCAGCCTCGCCTGGGGCGTCGATCCCGCCCGCCGCCTCCAGGTGCGCGGCGGCGCCGGCATCTTCCAGGGGCGCGCGCCCGGCGTCTGGATGTCCGGCGCCTACTCCAACACCGGCTTCGCCACCCTCACCAATACAAAAACCTCCGGCGGCTTCTCCCCCGACCCCGGCAGCCAGCCGAAAGGCGAGCCCGCCGCCGCCCGCATGAGCGTGGACCTGATGGACAGGGACTTTCACCTCCCCGAAATCACCCGCGCAAACTTCGCCATTGATTATAAACTCCCCCGGCTCGACCTCGTCGCCAGCGCCGAGATCCTGCACACTTGGATCAACAAGGGCATGGCGTATAGAAACCTGAACCTGCGCCGCACCGCCACCGGACCGGACGGGCGCGCCATCTACGGCGACCGCCTCACCGACGAAAGCAAAACCACCTTCCTCAACCGCGCCGCCAACAGCCAGTATGCAAACGCCGCCTTCGCCGATGTGTATTTGCTGACCAACACCTCCGGCGGCGAGGCCCGCCAGCTCACCCTCCGCCTGCGCCGCCCCGTGCGCGGCTGGTGGGGCGCCTCGCTCTCCTATACAAACAGCCGCGCCCGCGACGTGAGCCCCGCGACCTCCAAGACCGCCTCCACCAACTTCTCCACGCGCATGAGCCTCGACCCCAACGACGACGAGCCCGGCACCGCCAACACCCAGATCCGCGACCGCGTGCTCGCCAGCGCGACCTTCCGCCTCCGGCTCATCCGGAAATTCCAAAGCTCGCTCACCCTCCGCTATCAGGGCCACAGCGGGCGCCCCTACAGTTTTGTATTCAGCAACGACATCAACGGCGACGCCGCCGACTACAACAACGACCTCTTTTATGTCCCCTCCGGCCCCGACGACCCGAAAATCCACTGGCCCGACCCCGCGCAAAAGGACGCCTTTTTTGCCTGCCTCGCGGCCAACCCCGCCCTGGGCCGCTTCGCCGGCCGGGTCGTGCCGCGCAACAGCGAGCGCAGCAAGTTCCAGCACCGCGTCGATCTGCAATTCGCGCAACAAATGCAGTTATGGGGCTCCCTGCGCGCCGAGTTTTTCTGCAACATAATCAACTTCGCCAACCTGTTGAACCCGGACTGGGGCCGGTTTTACCAGGTCAACTTCCCCTTCGGCCTCGCCGTGGCCAACGGAAAATACAATCCCGTCACGGACCGGTATCATTACACATTCACCAGCGCCCCGAAGGCCCAGTCCATCCAGCCCAGCGCCTCCCGCTGGCAAATCCAGACCGGCGTGAAGATGAAATTTTAAGGGGGGGGGGCAGGGCAAACGCATCTAAATTTTGGCTTAAATTGAATCATATTTTA
>JAITDF010000415.1 GCA_031282705.1 Opitutaceae bacterium
CGGGAATTCCAGGCCGAGATCGACCTGCCTGTTGTCCTTCCTCGCGGTTTCCTTGATGTCGATCCAGTCGCGTCCGCGCGGCCCCTTGTATTGCAGCACGAAATCGCTGTTGGGGTTGATGCCGGGTTTTTCCCCGCTGATGATGCGCGCGGCGTTGACCGTCACGGGGGCGGAAAATTTTAATATCGCATAATGCTCTCCCGGCTGCTGCGCGCTGGCCCAGCGGGTGCGGTTGTCGTTGTAGTCATGCCTGCCGTCGTTGATGTTTTTGGCGGGATACCGCTTGTTCGGATAAATGCTCGAAACCGACACCTGCGCGTCCCGCGCAAGGTTTTTCCCGGCGGTTTTCAGCCAGGCCGGTTCCTTCGTGGCGTTCAGCGCCGCCGGTTGCGGCGCCGCCCCGCCGCCGTATTTCCGCGGTTTTTCCGCCACGCCTTTTTTCATGAGCCCGACCAGCTCCGGCAGATGCTCCCGGTAAACGCCGCGCGGCGTGGTGTTGTGTTTTTTGCAGATCGACGCGGCCATGCCCACGACCTCGCCCATCATGCCGGTCGTGCGCATCACGCGGATGGTGCCGAGCGCGACGCGGGTCACGGAGATATTGCGGCCCGCCATGAAAAGATTCGGCACGCTGCGGGAATAAAAGCATCGATACGGCACAAGGTAGGATTTTATCTTTTTGTGCTTGGCGACGGTGTAGAACTCCTCGCCGGGGAAATGCTTCGCATTGTGCTCGGTCGGCACATGGAGGTCGATCGTCCACGTCGTCATCACGCAGCCGTCGTCGTAAGTCTTCCTATTGTCAAAATCCTGCTCGCAAAGGATGTGGTCGCCCATGATGCGGCGCGACTCGCGCTTGCCCGCGATGAACGGCACCCAGTCGAGATCGAGGCCGGCGACCTTTTCGCGCATTTTGGACGGGCTTTGGTTTTTCAGGTATGACCAGTGCCCGTAAACCGCGCGGAAGAGATGGTCGCGGATTTCCTCGGCCTTTTCGACCTGGTCGGTATCAAGGCCGGTCTCCCAGCGCCAGGTGCCCCTGGTGACTTCCTTGATGCCGCCTTCATCGGTTTTGATGGAGGACTCGTCGGTGAACCGCACCGCCCAGGGCAGCTTCGGGAAGGTGGTGGCCCGGCCCGTGTCCTTGGTGTTCCAAGGCATTGAGGCACCCATGGTCTGCTTGATTTTTTTCTCGGGAGCGGTGAACTCGCCGGTCTCGGCCTTGGTCTCCGGCCACATGCGCCACTCGGTGCCGGCAAGATATGCCAGCGTGGCGTCGCCCGTGCAGTCGGCAAACAGCCCGGCCTTGAAGCGAAGCTCCCGGCCCGTCTCGATGTTTTTCGCAACGACCGCCTTGATCGCGGGCCGGTCATAGCCGGAGGGGGCGTTTTTGCCCATCTCGACCGCCATCACATGCGTCGAGAGATAAAGCGTGATGTTTTTCTCGGCGAGCACGGCGGCGAGTTTTTTGTCGTCCCTGTATTTTTCGGCCTCCGCCGCTATTCCTGTCAGCATCGACCCGGTCTGCATCGGGTCGAGCTCGCCCACGAGGTTGCCGATATTCTCATAGGGAGGATAATTGATGCGCCCTTGCAGGTGCACGCGCACTTCGCTGCTGTTGTTGCCGCCGAGCACGGGGCGGTCCTGAATCAAGGCCACTTTTACGCCGAGGCGGGCCGCCGAGATGGCTGTGCAGATGCCGGCCATGCCGCCGCCGCCCACCACGAGATCAAACGGGCCCTCCGGCGCGTCCGGCACAATGCCCGGCTCGCCGGGCAGGCCGAGCGCCCTCCGGCGAAACGCCGCCAGCAGTTCGCCGTCCGGAGGCGTGAACTTCGGGTCGGCACTGAACAAAATCGCATCGCACCGCCCGTCAAATCCGGTCAGGTCGCGCAATGACAGCCGCACCTTGGTCGAGGAAATCTCAACCGTCCCTCCCGCCTGCCAATGCCATTCGACGCCCTCGTTGCCAAAGGTCGTCCCAAGCTCCCTGCCGTCCACCATGAGCTTGAAAACACCCGGCGCGTATTGCGGCGTCCATTTGGCGACCCAGTTCCGCGTCCGCACAAACACTCTATAGGCGCCGGTTTTCGGAAACACGACCTCGGTCGTCGCATCGGCCACCGGCACGCCCGCGCCGTGCGCGAGCACGACCGGGGAACCCATCTGATCCATGTATTGCTGATCAACAACCCAGCCGCCCTTGTCGGCAAAGCCCTCGGCCTCGACGAACACGGAGGAACCGTCGTCAGCGGCTTGCAACACGGCATCCTTATCCTGCGCGGAAAGAGGCCACTGTGCCGCGCATATGATAAATACAAACAGCACCATCAGCCGGGACGGGTTATAAAACGGCGAGGTTTTTGTTTTCATAATCATGGCAAAGTCATGGTCTTGGCAATATCCGTGGATGGATGGCGGCCAAGTCCGTCCGCGGTTGAAGGGCGCCGAAAAAATATATCATGCGCCTGATGGCCCGCCCCGTCGGCATTCCCCTCGGGAACGCATTCGCATGGCGGGAGGAAGCGCGCGGCGGCTCCGGGGGCACACGCGTCCCTCGTGTCGTGTCTGGCGTCCCGCCGGACACTGTCCGGCTCACGGAGACCAAGGCGGGATGTCCTGACCGGAGCACGCGTCGCGTGCGCTCCCCGGAACCACCCTTCCCGCTAAACGGATGCGCGGGAATGCCATTGGCAACAATGGAGCCTTGATAATATATACCAGGAGCAGCGGCGGAACGGGATTTCCTCGAAAAACAATAATCGCACCCCGATAAAATTCTATAACTCGCTGATGCTCCGTGAGATGAAATGCTCGGGGGGGGGGGGGGGGGGGTAGAGGAGGGCCGGGG